>NZ_JBMDWU010000110.1:0-20675 GCF_048594385.1 Micromonospora sp.
TCGACCGGCGGCGGTCCGGACGCCGCGCCGAGGGTCGGGTCGTGGGGCGGCGGACCGCCCACGGGCGCGCCGACCCGCACCGCCCGCCGGCTGCCCGCGACGGCGGCCCGGGGCGCGGCGGGGTCGCGTCGCCCGGCGACCGCCACCGTGACCCCGGCGACGAAGATCAGCCAGGCCAGGGCGAAGGCGGGCAGGGTGAGCGCGTCGAGGGCGCCCAGCACCTCCACGGTCAGCACGGCGAAGACGCCGGTCAGCAGGGCGGCCCGGACCACGCCGAGACGGTGCGGGGCGACCACCCCGGCGGCCCGGGGGCGCAGGAGGGCGGTGAGTAGCACGAGCGCCGCGACGGGGGCCGCCACGAGCATCCAGCCGGCTGCCGACATGGGCGGAAGTAAACACCATTCCGCGTGGTGACCGGGCGCCGGCCGGGCCGGTGGCGGACATTCGCCGCTGCGGTGGCGACCCTCGCGCGGCTGACCTGCCAGGCTAGGCTATGCCCGACTCACTGTCGCCACCGTGGAGATTCCCGTGAAGCTCTCGATCCTCATGCCGGTCTACAACGAGGAAGAACGCATCGCGGATGCCCTCAAGCAGGCATTGGCGGTCGATTACCCGTGCGAGATCGAGCTGGTCGTGGTGGACGACGGCAGCCGGGACGGCACCGGGGAGATCCTCGGCCGGGCGGACGACTCCCGGCTGCGGGTGATCACCCACCCACGTAACGCGGGCAAGGGCGCGGCCATCAGGACGGCCGTGGACAGCGCCGAGGGTGAGTACATGGTCATCCTCGACGCCGACCTGGAGTACGACCCGCAGGACATCCCCCGGCTGCTCGCCCCGGTGCTCGACGGGCGGGCCACGGTGGTCTACGGCAACCGCACCTTCGGCAGCCACAGCGCCTACAGCTTCTGGTACGTGATGGGTAACAAGGGCGTCACGATGGCGGCGAACGTGCTGTTCAACTCCTACATCGGCGACCTGGAGACGTGTTTCAAGCTGATGCCGGTCGAGCTGTACCGGTCGTTGGGCATCCGGTCCCGGGGTTTCGGGATGGAGGCGGAGGTGACCGGCAAGTTGCTGCGTCGCCGCATCCGCCCGTACGAGGTGCCGATCAGCTACCGGGCGCGCGGGCGCGAGGAGGGCAAGAAGATCACCTGGAAGGACGGGGTCGAGGCGATCTGGATCCTCGGCCGGGAACGCACCCGCCGACGTCCCGCCCGCACGCCCCGCTGACCCGTCCCTCCCGGTCAGCCCGCGGTCATCCCGCCGGGGTCAGGAAACCGTCGACCGTCCGGCGCAGCCCGGCCGGATCGAGGCCGTGCCACCGGTCGTGGTCCTCGGCGGTCCCGTAGCGCCGCAGTTCCGCCCGACCCACCCCGAGGCTGAGCAGCCGGTGCGGCCGGTCGGCCAGCGCCTCGGCCACCACCCGCGTCGAGGTGCCGGCCAGGTAGGGCTCCACCACGATCACCTCGGTTGCGGCCAGCGCCCGCAGCCCGGTCACGTCGAACGGCCGGGGCCGGTGCGTGTAGGCCACCGTCACCGGCAGGTCGGCCACCGCCGCGAGCGCGGCGTCGAGCACCGGACCGACCGCCACCAGCAGCGCCGCGTCCGGCCCGGCGTCGCGGACCACCTGCAACCCACCCGCCTTCGGGTACGCCCGCGCGTTGCTCTGTAGGGACAGCCGCAGGTAGGTCGAGTGCTGCCCGCAGACCGCGTCGCGGAGCAGGTCGGGCACCTCGTCGGGGTGGCCGGGCACGTGCACGGTCCAGCCGTCGAGGGTGTCGATCAGGGCGACGTCGGCCGGGGCGAGGTGCGTCCGCCCGGCCTCCGCCCGGTCGTACGACGCGCCGATGCTGACCAGCACCGCACCGACGCCCTGGTGGTCGAGGTCCAGCTTGATCTGCTCGTACGCCCGCTCGACGAGGAACGGGGCGTAGCTGTGCACGATCGGGCGCTGCCCGGCGAGGGCGAGCCCACCGGCCACCCCGACCATCAACTGTTCCCGGATGCCCACGTTGACCACCCGGTCCGGATACCGTCGGCCCGCCTCGGTGAAGGCGTCGGCGGAGATGTCGGCCAGCACGATCGTGGTCCGAGGGTCGTCGAGGAACCCGGTGGCGCTGGCGACGAAGGCGTCCCGCATGGTCATTTTCCGCTCCCGAAGGTCGGTCCGTCGACCGCGACGACGACGTGGGGGCGGCGGCCGTCGTGGCCGGTGAGGGCGGCGTACAGGGCGTCGTGGTCGTGCCCGTCGACGGTGGCGGCGGTCCAGCCGTTGACGGTGAACCGGCTGGCCACCCCGCCCGGCCAGCCGTGACTGGCCGACGCGTTGTCGACCACGATCGCGGTGAGCCCGGCCAGGCCGGTGGCGCCGGCGTACGCGATCGCCTCGTGGTTGGAGCCCTCGTCGAGTTCGGCGTCGCCGAGCAGGACGTACACCCGGGGGGTGGTGCGGCCCTGGGCGCGCAGGCCGAGCGCGGTGCCGACGCCCAGTCCGAGGCCGTGGCCGAGCGAGCCGGAGCCGATCTCGACCCCGGGGACGAGGGTGCGGTCGGGGTGGCCGCCGAGGCGGCTGTCGGGCCCGCCCGCGTCGTCGAGCCAGTCGACGGGGATGAATCCCTTGGCGGCGAGTACGGCGTAGTAGCCCGCCACGGCGTGCCCCTTGGAGAGCAGGAAGCGGTCCCGGTCCGGGTCGTCGACGGTGGCCGGGGTGATCCGTAGCACCCGGTCGTAGAGCACCCAGTGCACGTCGACGGTGGAGTACACGTTGGCGTCGTAGTGGCGGCCGGCGCGGAGGCGTTCCAGCGGCGCGACGACGGGGGCGGGCAGGGCGTGGCCCGGCGGGTGGGTTGCGGTGGCTGTGGTCATGTGGCTAGCGTGCAACTTGAAGTTAACTTCAACTCAAGGGCAGTGATGCACGAGTCACTCACCATCGGTCAGCTCTCCGCGCGCAGCGGGGTGGCCCAGTCGGCGCTGCGCTACTACGAACGCCTCGGGCTGATCCACGCCGAGCGCACCGGCGGCAACCAACGTCGCTACGCCCGCACCGAGCTGCGTCGGGTGGCGTTCATCCGGATCTCCCAGCAGGTCGGCATCTCGCTGGAGGAGATCCGTGCCGCGCTGGACTCGCTGCCCTCGTCCCGTGCCCCCAGCCCCGACGACTGGGCCGCCCTCTCCCGCACCTGGCGGGAACGGCTGGACGAACGGATCAAGCTGCTCGGCAAGCTCCGCGACGACCTCGACGGCTGCATCGGCTGCGGCTGCCTGTCGTTGCAGCGCTGCACCCTCTACAACCCGGGCGACACGCTGGCCGGCGAGGGCCCCGGCGCCCGCCTGGTGCTGCCCCGCCGGGACGGCCCGCGCCCGCCGACCTGAGCGTCCCCCGGGCCTGCGCCCGGTGTGGCCCGGCCGGTCGTCACCCGGTGGTGAGCAGCACCTTGCCCACGTGGTCGCTCGACTCGACCAGCCGGTGCGCCTGCGCGGCGTCGCGCATCGGCAGCCGCCGGTCCACGATCGGCCGGACCGCGCCCGCCTCCACCAGCGGCCACACCTGCTCCCGTACGCCCCGGACGATGTCCGCCTTGTCGGCCAGCGGGCGGGACCGCAGCGCGGTCGCCGCCACCGACGCCCGCTTCGCCAGCAGCGCGCCCAGATCCAGCTCCGCCTTCCGGCCGCCCTGCATGCCGATCACCACCAGCCGGCCGCCGTCGGCAAGCGCCGCCACGTTCCGGCCCAGGTAGGACGCGCCCATGATGTCGAGGATCACGTCCGCACCCCGGCCGTCGGTGACCCGCCGGACCTCCGCCACGAAATCCTGCTCGCGGTAGTCGACCGTGTGCGCGGCACCCAGCTCCCGCAGCCTGGCGTGCTTGGCCGAACGGGCGGTCGCCACCACCGTCGCGCCCAGCGCCGCGCCGAACTGCACCGCGAACGTGCCGATCCCGCTCCCGCCGCCGTGCACCAGCAGCGTCTCGCCCCTGCCCAGGTGGGCCACCCGGACCAGGTTCGACCAGACCGTACAGGCCACCTCGGGCAGCGCGGCGGCGTCGACCGGGTCGACACCGGCCGGCACCGGCAGCAACTGCCCGGCCGGCACGGCCACCCGCTCGGCGTACCCGCCGCCGGCCAGCAGCGCGCACACCGGCTGACCCACCGCCCACCCGGTCACCCCCGCGCCGAGCGCGCCGATCACCCCCGAACACTCCAACCCGGGGTACGCGGGCGCGCCCGGCGGCGGCGGATACTGCCCCTGCCGCTGGAGCAGGTCGGCCCGGTTCACCGCGCTGGCGGTCACCTCGACGACCACCTCACCCGCACCGGGCTCCGGGTCGGGCACCTCCGCCCAGACGAGCGCGTCGGGTCCACCGGGTTCCGGGATCGTGATCGCGTGCATGGCCCAGTCTTACCCGATCCGGGCCGCAGCCCTACCCGATCCGGGCCGGGAACCACGCCGGTCTGTCGACAAGCGCCATGTGGGCAGGTCCGGCCGGCAATATCCACCGGCCGTCGTCCCGGGCGGTCCACCGCTCGCCCACGACGGCCGGAATTTCGGCCACAGTGGACCATCCGGGTGAGGTCACGCTGGTCATGCCAGGGATCAAGGACCCCTCTCCGGTACGCCGAACCCCGCCCGACGGCGATGGGCCGGCTCGTCCGGACGCGGTTCGTGGCAGACTAGGCACGGGCCGCGCACCCCCGGGTGGCGGTTCGGGAGGGTTCGCCTAGTGGCCGATGGCGCTGGTCTTGAAAACCGGTAAGGCAGCGATGTCTTCGTGGGTTCGAATCCCACACCCTCCGCTCTCTGGACAGCAGAAACGCCCCCTGACCAGCGCGGATGCCGGTCAGGGGGCGTTTCAGCTTTCGTGAATCGGTCTCACTTCGTCCCGCTGGTGGCCGTCGCGTCTCGCTGGTCGTGTCGTATACGTGTCGGCGCTACTCGGCTTCCTCGGTGCCCAACGCCCCTTCGATCCGCTTCCGGGCCGCCTCGTCCTGTCCGTCGATGCACGAGGCGTAGACCTAGCTGCGAGCGGCCATCCTCACGCGTCGACTCGCGCCCGGTGACAAGCTGCCGTCACAGCCCGACCTGGCCGCCCGGTACGGCGTTGCCCGGGAGACAGTCAAGCGAGCCTTAGACCTGCTCCGGGCGGAACGGCTGATCGTGTCGCGGCAGGGCAGCGGCGCGTTCGTTCGTGCGCAGACACAGCGAGCCGTGGAGCTGCGGCCACACATCGAAGCCGCATTCGAGAGGCCGCACGTCACCATCGACTGCGCCGGGATCTCGGGCGAGACGTTGCGAGACGCGCTTGCTGAAGCGCTCGACAAGGTACGGGTGGGCAGGCTCGCGCCGGAGACGATCGCGGTACGGGTGCTGATCTCTGACATGACGATGCCCATGGCGCTGCCCGCTCGGGCTGAGACTCAGGCGGATGATCCGGCAGTGAGAGAGCGAGCCGAGCGCATCACGCGCCGGGCAGCAGACGGCATCATCGATCAGGTGGCCGAGCTGGGCGACCTCGGCCTGATTCGATCAACCACCGTAGAGGTACGGATGCACCGAGCGTCGCCCCTTTGAACGGAGAGGAGGTCTTCTACGGCTTCTATCCCGTAGTAGAGCGCACCGTCTCGATCCAGGGTGAGCCCATGGCGATCTACGACCTGATGGGCCAGGACGTGCCGCTCTTTCACTACGCGGTGACGGACGACGACGCCTCCCACGGCACGCAGTTCGTGGAAGCGTCCCGCCAGTGGTTCGACTCGGTGTGGTCGACCATCGCCTACCGGTACGACGGATGAGCGCCGATCTTGACCGGCTTGTGGCCGGGGTGGGCGCGCTGCTACTCGACTTTGACGGCCCGGTGTGCAGCGTCTTCGCGGGCTACCCCGCACCGCAGGTTGCCGCCGAGCTGGTCAACGTGCTTCGAAAGCACGGCGTCGATGTGCCAACGGACCTTGCCGGCGAACCGGATCCGCTAGAAGTGCTACGCCGCACCGGAGCGGCCGGAGACCAGGACGTCACGCGGGGGGTTGAGGACGTACTCTGCGCGGCGGAGCGCCGCGCCATCGAGACCGCCGAACCAACACCGTACGGCCGAGAGGTGATCGTGGCTGCTCGACAGGCGGGTCTATCCGTGGCGGTAGTCAGCAACAACTCTGACGGTGCGGTGACTGCCTACCTGGCAGCGCACCGGCTGGCCGGGTACGTCTCGCAAGTGGTCGGACGGGCATATGCCGACCCGGAGCGTATGAAACCCAACCCGGAACCGATTCTGCAAGCTGTGAACGCCGTTGGAGAGCCGCCGAATCGTTGCCTGCTAGTGGGCGACTCGACTTCGGACATCGACGGTTCGCGGGCGGCCGGAGTACGGGTGATCGGTTACGCAAACCGGCCGGCCAAGGTGCAGAAGTTCCGCTCCGCTGGTTCGGACTTGGTGATTATGAGCATGAGTGAGATTGCTGACGTTTTGATGAGGCGTGCTATTAGCTGAAAATGAGCCGTAACGGAACTGTTGTGAGCAATCCAAGAACTTATTCCTGATCCTGGCTGGGGCGTTCATCTTCAAGACCCTCAACATACGCATCGATGCACATCTGAAGCATTAGGATCGTGCCGGGTGTCACATCGTCAACGGAAACGTCGCCGCGTTCCTCAAAAGTTCCGATATCAATTTCAATCTGCGTCCAGAAGCGATGGATGTCCCGTAAGATACCTAGCGCATCGACAAACAGTTGCATATCTGGCTCGAAATCGGGATCTACGATGTACTTCCCTAACTCGTGCGTCAATTCGTGCCGGTGCGCATAGATGCGGTCGAGTCTTTCTGTCTGGTCGGTAGATATTGCCCCAGCGTTAGCGAGCCACGAGAGCGAAGCGGGGAATGGACGCTTCCTGGAATCCAGCATCAGGACTTGTTCGGTATAGGCGACCTCGTTGTAGGTGTATCCGGACTCGTTGAACCCGCTCATATAGAACTGACGGACGTCATCAATGACTGCTGTCTTGATCAGTTCGTGAGTTAATTGATAGAGGCCCGCGAAACTCAAGGTGGCGCGTATGCGCCAAGGCTGAAGCTTTGCGGTCAGCCGCTTTCGCAAGTGGTCGGAATTAAACGTAGCGTCTTCCATGTCGTCGCTTCTAATCATCCTTCGAGTCCTGATTACCGAAACTTCTGTTGAACTTTTCTATTCGTGCATCCTCGATTTGTTTCTCTATCAACCAGTCTCGTGTTCTCTCAAGATCTGCCAGAAGCGAACGAACCGGTTCTTCGAGGGCCTCAAATGACCGCTCGACCTCTGCGAAATGGTTAAAGAACCGGATGTGGTCCCCATTCGGGTCGAGCCGATCTATACGACGAGCCCACTGCCACAAATCGCTAGATGCGTATGGAACGGCTAGGTCTCTAAGCTCATCCGGTCCCGAGGTAGGTTGATCCCGATACGTCTGTGCGAGCTTTAGTACAATCTCCTCCCCGACGTCCCCTAGGAGAAGATTCAAAACCCACACTGTCGAGGCCGTCTTTTCGATTCGTCCCGCCAATTTCTTCTTCAACTCGCCAGCCACCTCTGGCCAGTCCCACTTTATTCCCGCACGTAGTTCTTTTACCAGGGTGTTGGCCGGCGGCTTGAACTTCTCTGTCCGCGCGCTTGTGCTGAGGGTTATTGGAGGCCCGAGGAAAACCGGATGCTGCGTAGTCTCGTCGTAGCGCTCCACTAAGCAACAAACGACATCAAAGTAAACCGCAGTCACCGCTCTTAGAACGTCGTATCTCACATGATCTTGGTGGTACATTTCGTTACGGTATCGATGTAGCTCCTTCAAGGACGTTGCGGTATCCGTAGATAGCTTGCCCCTTCCCAGTAGGAAGTTCGCCTTCTCGGCGAAGTCGTTCTCGATCTTGTTCAACTTCTTTGCCGTTATTACCAGGCCTTTTGCCGCCTCGTAATGGGCCAAGACTTCCGGGTTGTCGGTTCCTTCTATGGCTTCTTCCCACCTCTTTAAGAGGGTGGCCTGAAATTCGTTGTTGATTAATTCCGGGTAAAGTGACCGGTGCATAATCACTTCAGCCGCATTGTCGAGAAGTATGTAAGCGACCCGCAGTTGAGCGGCAGACCCCCTTCGCAGTAAGCGCTTGACTTCCCGCAATTGCGACGCCAGCACGTCGAATCGAGTGGCAGAGTAGTAGTCGTCAGGGTCGGGATCAAGGTTCAGTGAGCGTCGGGCCACTTGTTCTTCCAATTCTAGGTGTTGGAGGATTAGGGAGTGGAAGGAAGATATTTCTATTCGATCCCGGGCTTGCGAGAACGAATTTGGTTCACTCCCGCGCGCCTGTTGAGCTCAACGTCTCGCCAATGGCACCAGCGCCGCGCAATGTACTCTTTCCGCTCTTCGCTCATCATTACCGACCTATCCAGAGCGTCTGAGGGTTCTCCAAGAAGTACGCTGGCCGGGCCAGAGTGAGTTCCCGTGCCGTAGCAGGGCGAGAAGGCGAATGCGCGTGGCCCCTTTGCCGTCATCGTGAGCGTGACGGAGCGACCATGATCGTATCTCGGGCGCAACGCATCGAACGTGAGGAACGTCTCGTTCTCGGCTCGTTGGCTGTCACGCTTGTAGCGGATTGCGCGCGGATCTAGATGACCGCCACCTCTCTCAAACTCAAATGCTCTTCCGAAGATAAGTACGAACTGTGGTGCAAGCGGTCGGTCGGAGTAGCTGTCTGTAAAAAGGAAGTTCTTCCGGAATAGTGCCCTATTTCCATCACGCGCGAACCATGATCGCCAGTCGTTCAGTTGGTCATGTGCATCCCGAAAGTCGGCGGTAGGGCGGCCGTTCTTCTGGAACCATCGCTTTCCGGGCTTCTCGATCTCGATCAATATTGGCGTGACTAAGCCTGAAGAGCGCGTTATCCACATGAAGTCAGGTTCGTAACTGGGCCCGTCGCCGCTCAGGGCGGGACGTCTGAAGACGGCCGACATCTCCGAGCCGTGGTGTCCGCCTGGTCCAATGTCACCACTTCCCCCAGGGACCATCGCGGGATGGAGTTCTAGGAACCCCTGGACATCGGACTCCTCTGGGTCTGACTTCAGCAGCTCGTACCACTGCGACACGACAGTGTCGGCATAGCTCTGCCAGTCCATGGGCAGCGGTCGGTTCGGATCTCTGTCTGGCTCCAGACTCTGCCAATCGCCCATCGAGCCCTGGTCCGTAGTAGACATGGGGCAGAGCGTAGGCGGACGGCCTCTCCACTGTCAGCCTCGTTTGGTGTGGAGTCGTGGCTGGGTCTGCCTTCGCATCCACCCGGTGAGGGTCCCCGCGTGTGATGCATCGACGGTGACGACCGACCCAGCCTGGGCGTGCTCAGGCGTGTGTCGCGTTCGTGTCGCGCAGCCAGTTACGGATGGCATCCCAGCAGGTCAGGGCTGCGAACTGCATGGTCTTGAAAACCGGTAAGGCAGCGATGTCTTCGTGGGTTCGAATCCCACACCCTCCGCTTGCTGGACAGCAGAAACGCCCCTGACCAGTGCGGACGTCGGCAGGGGGCGCGTCTATATATCGCGAGCAAGCCTCACTTCGTCTCGCTTGGTACTGCCGTGTCTCACTGGTTGTGTCGTCTACGTGTCGGCGCTCTCCGGCCCTTCGGTCGGCTCGGTGCCTAGCGCTCCCTCGATCCGCTTCCGAGCGACCTCGTCCTGTCCGTCGATGCACGGGACGTAGATCTTGAGCAGCACATGCACGCTGTGCCCGGCCCACTGGGCGACCTGAGTAGTCGGCACTCCGGCGTTGCCAGGTCGGCTAAGTCCCCGGTCATGGCGCGAAATGTAACTGCGTATGAGTTATATTTAAGCTTGTCGGGTTACATTTGGCGCGTGTCGTACGGAGGGCCGGAATCCGTACCGGGGCGGGGACTCGTAGGTCAGTTCTGGCCGGGGCTCGCGGTGGGTAGTCCTGCTTCCTTGGCGCATTCGAGGAGCCGTCGGTCGTAGGTGACGAAGGCGGTGAGTGCCGTGCCGGATTCGTTGGTCAGAACGTGGGCGGTGGCCAGGTGGATGGCGTCGAGGCTGCGGAGCGTCGGTTCGGTGAACGCCGCTGCGGTCGCCCGGATCGTGCTGTCGATCTCCAGCCGGAACAGCCGTCCGACGGCGGCCGGCACTCCGATCAACGCCTGCGGAGCTGACCGGCGCAGCGCTCTGGGCACTTCCACCTCGACGAGGGCGGAAGAGACCAGCGGGACGTCGTCGTGCGCGTTGAGCCAGGAGACGAGGTCTGCGCTGCACTCCTCCTGTCGGACCAGCTTGACGACGGCGGCGGAATCGAGATAGATCACCAGCGTTCCTCGTCGCGCATCGCGGCGAGCGAAGCGGCCACGTCCACGTTCTCGTCACCGAGCTTCGGTGGAAGCGGCACCGAGCCACCGCCGGTGGGGGCGACGGCTCGCCCTGCGGCTACCAACTTGGCCAACACCGATCTCTCGCCACCTACTGGAACAAGTCGGGCGATCGGGTGGCCTCGATCGGTGATCTCCACGGTCTCGCCGCCACTCACCCGCGCCAACACCTGGCTCGTGTTCTGGTTCAGCTCCCGGACACCGATGCGCTCCATGAAACCGAGTGTAGAACTAGATGTTCTACCATTCCAGCTCCTGGCGGCATCTGGACTACCCACGCCGACCAGGCGGAATCGACTCGGGCTACGTCTTCGTGCGGCTCTCGGTGACGTACGTGCCGCGCTGGGGCATGGTCATGACCAGCCCGCGTTCCCGTAGCAGGGCGATCGCCGCGCGGACCGTGCCGCGCGCCACCCCGTACTCCTGCTGTAGGCGAAGCTCGCTCGGTAGTGGCTTGAGCGGCTGCAACTCCCCCGACTCGATGCGCTTGGCGATCAGGTCGGCGAGCTGCACGTACAGGGGTGTCGGCGAGAACTGGTCGACCATCGCCTCAACCTAGGGACGACCAGTAGGCCCGAATCGTCAGGTAACTCCTGCACCTATTAGACAAGTTATACCTCCTATACTTCTAGCATCAGTGGGGTTTACCGTCTGGGGGAGTCGTAAACCCTGCAGAAGGATCGGATGCACATGCTGCGCTCGTTGATCACGCGTGCTCTGCGCCGGCTGGCTGGCCGCCCGAACGCTGCCCCGCCGCTGGATCGGACCGGCCCGGCTACCGCGTATCCGAATCAGACCGGCGCGTGGGCTCGGGTCCGGAGTGCGTCGCCGCAGCCCTACCCACACGCCGCCCGTGACGACTGCCCCTGCCGGCTGGCGGCCGTCCGTCGGGGTGCGGTGGATGCGCGCAGCGGAGTGCCGCTCCTGGTCCAATCCGCGTGGGACTGCCTGGACCACCACCGCCACAGCCGGTGCGGCAGGTGTACCGAGGGTGGCTTCTGCCCGTTGGTCGAGGCCGCTCGTGCCCGGATCAGGGCGTGGCGCAGGCTACGTCACGTCCGGGGCCTTCGATGAACGCGCCGCTGCCGGAGGCCGGCGACCTGGTGTACGTCACCCGCGCCGCCAACGTGCAGTTCGTCAAGCCGATCTGGTGCCGGGTCATCCGGGTGCTCAACTGGATCACCTACGACGGGTGGTGCTGGCTGGACGTTTACCAACTGGACGCCAGGGGCGATGCGGTCGCTCGTCGGTCGATCTTCGTGCAGCCCGCGAAGCTGGACAGGAAACAACCGGTGACAGCCGCGCTGCGTCCAGCGAGCAACCCAGATAGCTCGGTCAGGGGGCGGGGCTGAGGTGGGCGGCGAGGATGCGCCAGCCGTACCCGTCGTCGTAGGCCCAGGTGCGGGTGTAGCGCAGCCGCGCCGCGAACGGCTCGCCCGCGAAGGTGCCGCTGACCCGCCCCCGGAAGAACGTCACCCCGGTCGTCCCGGCCACGATCAGCTCCAGCTCCTCCTCGACCAGCTCGTCGAGCACCGAGGTGCCGCTGCGGTGGGCGGCCAGGTCGTCGGACTTGCCGAAGGTACGACCGTCCGGCCCGACGGCGATCAGGCGGTCGTCGAGCAGGGCGTCGAGCGCGGCCACGTCGCCGGCCCGCTGGGCGGCCTGGAGGCGGCGCTCCGCCTCCAACAGTTCCGCCTCACGTTCGGTGTCCTGCATGCGCCCTCCCGGTCGTCCGCCGCCTCCCCTCATTCTGGCGGCCCGACGGTGCGCGGTGCTTCCGGTTCGTCGTGCCGGCCCGGCGGGGTAAGAAGGGGCAGAGGAAAACGCGTACACCGGAAGGACCTTCCCGATGACCCTGGAACGACCGATCGCCCCGGACCCGTACGAGCTGCTGCCGACCGTCTCGTCGTTCGACCTGACCAGTGACGACGTGCACAACGGCGAGCCTATGGAGGCCCGGTACGCGCACGGCAGCACCGGTGGCGAGAACGTCTCCCCGCACCTGGCCTGGTCGGGCTTCCCGGCCGGGACGAAGAGCTTCGTGGTGACCTGCTTCGACCCGGACGCCCCGACCGGCAGCGGCTTCTGGCACTGGGTGCTGGTCGACGTGCCGGCCTCGACGACCAGCCTGCCGACCGGCGTACGGGAGGCGGACCTGGGCGGCGCGTTCAGCGTCCGCAACGACTACGGCGACACCGGCTACGGTGGCGCGGCCCCGCCGCCGGGCGACCGCCCGCACCGGTACGTCTTCGCCGTGCACGCGGTCGACGTCGACACGCTCGGCGTCGGGCCGGACGCCAGCCCCGCGTACGTCGGCTTCAACCTGGCGTTCCACACCCTGGCGCGGGCGGTCATCAGGCCGACGTACCAGATCAAGGAGTGACCGGTGGCCCGCCGGTCCCGCGTGCGCGGGACCGGCGGGCGGGCGGTGTCCTCAGCCGGGCACCCGGGCGACGGCGAAGACGGACTGGCCGAACGGCGGCCGGACGAGCTGCTCGGCGGCCTTGGTGGCGGGCAGGACGAGGGTGTCGTACACCTTGACCATCGGGCCCTCCTTCGGCATCAGCCGGAAGACCTTGGTGGCCATGAAGTAGCCGATCAGGCCGAGGGCGTTGGCGTAGTGCATCGTCTCGACCCGCAGCCCGGCCGCGGTCATCGCGTCGCCGAGGGTCTTCTTGGTGTAGCGGCGCACATGGCCGGTGGCGATGTCGGCGGGGCCCATCGCGAACTGGAACGCCGGCACGATGATGATCACGGCACCGCCGGGCCGGACCAGGTCGCGCATGCTGCGCAGCGCGCCCACGTGGTCCTCGATGTGCTCCAGCACGTTGTACGACACGGCCGCGCTGTAGTCGCCGCCCCCCGGGTGCGGCAGCAGCATCTCGCGGACCTCGATGGTCGGCTCGTCGACCAGCCGCTCCTTGAGCAGGATGAGCCGGTCCGGGTCGGCCTCGGTGGCGGTGAACCGGGGCACGTGCCGCGCCCACTCCAAGGCGTAGTCGCCCAGGCCGCTGCCGATCTCGATCGGGTCGTCACCGAGGTGGGGCACCGCCAGTTCGACGAACCACCGGCGGTGGTTGACCGCGGTGGCCAGGCCCTCCAGAACCTCTGCCTGGACGCGCTGGTCCCCAAGGATTTCTGCCATGCGTCGATTCCTCACGATATGACTGACCCGCGCCTGGACCGACAGAGTGAATCATCCGCGTCAGGGGCGGAGGAAACGGGGCACTGTGAAGGCCGAAATGTGGTCGGGGGAGGGCACGTGATCGGCGGTCGGCGAACCCGGCACATAGTACGGCAGTACCCGAAACATGTCACGTGACCGCCATAGGCCAACTACGCTCTGAATTGCTATGACTACTGGCGAATCGGAGCGCGGGACCGGTCGATCCGACGTCGGGGACGCCGGACCGACACCGGTCCGGCGGGTCGTCCGGCGGCGCCGGCGGCGGGTGCTCCCGGCAGCCCGTGCGCCGCGTGCCGGGCCGCCGGCACCGGCCCGTCCGTCGGCCGCCGGGTGGCGGTGGGACGCGTTGGCCGTGGTCAGCTACCTGATGCTGGCGTTCTGGGTGACCGCCCGGTTCTGGCGCGACCCGGCGGCCGGGGTACGCGACAACCGGTCGGACCAGGCGCAGTTCGAGTGGATGATGGCGCACGGCGCGCGGGTGGTCACGGAATGGAGCTATCCGTTCGCCTCGGACCGGATGAACGTGCCCGACGGCGTCAACCTGATGGCGAATACCTCGGTATTATCCGTCTCAATCCCGATGACCCCGGTCACTGTCCTCTTCGGGCCGCACTGGTCATTTCTTGTCTTTCTCACCCTCGGAATGGCGGCCACCGGCACCGCCTGGTACTTCTTCCTGTCCCGGATGGTCACCCGATCCCGGGGGCCGGCCTGGCTCGGCGCGGCCTTCTGCGCGTACGCCCCGGCGATGGTGTCGCACGCCAACGCCCACCCGAACATCGCCTCCCAGTTCGTCGTCCCACTGATCATCTGGCGCACCCTGCGGCTGGCCGAGGAGGGCCGGTGGCTGCGCAACGGACTCCTGCTCGGCCTGCTGATCGTCTGGCAGGCCTTCCTCAACCTGGAGATCCTGCTGATGACCGCGATCGCCCTGGCCGTGGTGGTCGGTGCCCTCGCCATCGGCCGACCGCCGCTGCGCGCGGCCACCCGACCGTTCCTCGCCGGCCTCGGCGTGGCCGCGCTGCTGTCCGCCGTGCTGCTCGCCTACCCGCTGTACGTGCAGCTCTTCGGACCGGGTTCCTACCACGGGCTGTCCCGGCTGATCCGGGGTTACCGCACCGATCTGGGCGCGTTCGTCGGCTGGTCGCGGGAGTCGCTGGCCGGGGACGCCCGGTCCGCCGATCCGCTGGCCCGCAACCCCACCGAGGAGAACGCCTTCTTCGGCTGGCCGCTGGCCGTGCTGACGGTCGCCCTGGTCTGGTGGCTGCGGCGCAGCGCCCTGGTGGTCGGCCTGGCCGTCCTCGGGCTGCTCTTCGCCGTCCTGTCGCTGGGGCGGGAGGTGCAGCTCAACGGGCGTGACACCGGCGTCCCCGCCCCCTGGGCACTGCTGGAGGACCTGCCGCTGCTGCACTCCGTGGTGCCCACCCGCTGGTCGCTGGCGATCACCCCGATCGTCGGGGTGCTGCTGGCCCTCGGCGCCCAGCGGGCCCGCGACCTCGCCCGCCGGCATCCGGCCGCCCGCCGGCAGATCCGCTTCGCCACGGTGACCGTCCTGCTGATGGCCCTGGTGCCGCTGCTGCCGACCCCGCTGCCGGCGACCCGGCTCGACCCGGTGCCGCAGTTCGTCACCGACGGCGGCTGGCGGCCGTACGTGGCGGGAGGGCGCAGCGTAGTCACCCTGCCGCTGCCCGACAACACCTACGCCGAACCGCTGCGCTGGTCGGCCCGGACCGGGTTGGAGATGCCGCTGGCCCGGGGCTACTTCCTGGCCCCCGACACCCGGCCGTGGTCGCCCGAACCGGACGCCGCCCTGTTCACCGCCCCCTACCGGCGGACCAGCAACTTCTTCGGCGGGATCGCGCGGACCGGCACCGTCGGGCCGATCACCGACGCCGACCGGCGGGCCGCCGTGACCGACCTGCGCTACTGGCGGGCCGGTGTGGTGATCCTCGGCCCGCACCGGCACGCCGACGCGTTGCGTCGGGCGATGACCGCGCTGACCGGCATCACCCCCGTGCAGACCGGCGGGGTGTGGCGGTGGGACGTCCGGTCGCTCACCGGGTGAACCCGCCGGGGTGCCGGGTCAGGCCGTGCGGACGCAGCAGCCCTGGCAGACCTTCGGGCTGGGCAGGGTGAACGCCAGGCAGCAGGTGCGCCGCTGCACGGTCGGCTCGCCGCCCCGGCCGGGCACCAGCTCGACCAGGTCGGCCACGCCGAGGGTGCCGAGCAGGGTGTCGATGGTGGTCACCGACGGGCCGGGCAGGACGTCCGCCGCGCGCAGGATGCCGTGCGCGATCCCCGAGGCCACCGAGCCGAGCAGGGTACGCGCACCGACCCGCACCTCCGCCTGGATCGCGGTGATCATCGGGGCGAGGTGGGCGTCGAGCAGCGAGGAACGCAGGAGACCGAGCAGCTCGGCCTCGTCGGCGGCGACCCGGACGCCGGGCTGGCCGGCGAGGGCGAGCGGGTCACCGGGCAGCACCGCGACGGTCGTCGAGCGGTGCAGGCCCATGGTCAGCAGTTGCCGGTGGTCCTCGAAGTGGATCAGCACGTCGGCCGGGTCGAGCAGCGGCACCCGGCGGGCCGAGGCCCAGCCGAGCACCACCGGCAGCGCCGTCCAGTAGCTGTAGGACTTCCAGGCCAGCGCGGCGCAGGCGTGCGGGGTGCCGCCCCAGCGGCGGGCGGCGGCGCGCAGGAACTCCGGCATCCGGGTGCCGTCGACGAGGGTGGTGGCCGGGCTCCAGCCGAGGTCGTCGGTGACCACCAGGCCGGGCGCGAGGCCGGGCAGCACGTCGGTGCCGAACATGGCGCGCAGGGTGGCGGTGACCGGGGCGAGTCGGTCGGCGAGATCCTGGCCGGGCAGCACCGCCGTCATCCGGACCCCCTCCCGTCCCGCTCGGCCCGCCACGGGTGGTGGCGGTCTCCTCGGCCACTCCGGTGCCGGAGGGGTCGTCCGTGAAACTACGTCCGCGAAGCTAAGGCTAGCCTAACCATGCCTGGGTGCTGAGGGAAGTCTCTGCGGAGGTGGATCGGGAGGCCGGGATCACGATGTCCGTCCCGTCGGTACGGATCGGCCCGGTTCGGCTACTACCCGGCCGAACGCGGGGAAAACGCGGGCGATGTCAAGGCATATGTCGGCAACGTGCCAGTTCGGTACAGGGCGATGGGAAAAACGTGAAGACTTGTCATCCCGGCTGCGCTGCGTGAGGAAGCTGATGACGACCTCTCCCCTGGAGCGGGCCGCCGATTCGTTCGCGGCGGAACTCGCCCGGCACCGGACGGGGCGAGGGCTGACCAAGAAACAGCTCGCCACCATGATGGGCTTCGACCCGTCGTACGTGAGCCACGTCGAGGGGCGACGACACCGGCCCACCGAGGACTTCGCCCGCCGCGCCGAGGCCGTCCTCGACGCCGGGGGCGTCATCTGGCAGCGGTTCCGCGAGTACGACCAGCTCCGCCACACCCGCGCCACCCCCGGCCACCGCGAACCCGCACCCCCCGGCCGCTGGCTCCCCCCGGGCACCGGGCTCGTCGTCGAACGGGAGACCGCCACCCTCACCCTGGTCGACGGCACCTACCGGTGCGTGATCCGCCGCCGGCTGCACAACGCCGGCACCGAACCGGTCACCCGCTATCTCGTCCGGGTCGCCGTCGACAGGTGGCCCGACGACCCCGGCCGCTCCAACCGGCACCACCGCGAACACCCGCTCACCTTCGCCGAGCTGCGCTTCCGCGCCGTCCACCACGACGACGGCGCCCGCGAACCGATGCACTGGCGGGTCCGCCACGACCGGGACGCGTACAAGGAGATCTGGCTGCTGTTCGAGAACGCCGACGGACGGTTCCCGCTGCACCCCGGCGAACGCGCCGAGGTCGAGTACGCCTACCGGGTCGGCCGGGTCAAGTGGGGCCCCTGGTTCCAGCGGGCCGTCCGCCTGCCCACCCGGCACCTCGCCGTACGACTGGACCTCCCGGCGGCCCTCGACCCCCGGGTGTGGGGGGTGGAGACCTCGCTGTCCGCCGACGAGGGACCGCTGCGCACCCCGGTCCGCCGGCACGACCGGGGGGACCGGGTGGTCTTCGACTGGTCCACCGACGACCCGCCGCTCAACACCCGCTTCCGCCTCCAGTGGCGGTTCCGGCGGGAAGCCGTCGAGACGCCCCCCGTGCCGACCCGACCGGCCGACCGGATGCGCGCCCTCGGCGTGCTGCCCCCCGAGGCCACCCCGCCCGGCCGACCCGCCCGCCCCCTGCACCTGCCCCGGGAGGCCGCCACCGCCCGTGAGGTGGCCGACCGGCTCACCGATCTGCTGGCCCGGGCCGAGGAGGTGCACCCGCTCAGCACCGGCACGGGCCTCGCCGCCCCGCAGATCGGCCTGGACGTCGCGGTCGCCGTGGTCCGCCCCGCCGACCGGGCCGCCCCGCCGGTCGTCCTGGTCAACCCCCGGATGGTCGGGGAGAGCCCGGAAACCGTCGAACAGTACGAAGGCTGCCTCGCCGCCGCCGACCACCGTGGCCTGGTGGCCCGGCCGCTGCGCATCGAGGTCGAACACGCCCGCGCCGACGGCAGCCGGATGATCACCTCGTTCGCGTACGGGATGGCCCGGTTGGTCGCCCACGAAATCGACCACCTCGACGGCCGGGCCTGGACCGACCGGATGGCCCCCGGCGTGCCGCTGGTCCCCGTCGAGGAGTACCGCGAGAGCAACGTCTGAACCCTGCCCCGGACACCGGTCCGGGTGGGCACGGAGGGGACCGGGGCGCGTGCCCCAGGGGGCGGGGGCACGCGCCCCGGTTCGGGGGGAGTAAAGCTCTACAGGTTGCCGAACGTGTCGTACCGGATGTGCTGCGGCGGTACGTCGTCCTCGGCGAGCGCCCGCAACGTCGCCCGGACCATCGCGGCCGAACCGGAGACGTAACAGTCGTGCGACGTCCACGGGCCGTACCGGGCCACCACGTCGGGGACGTCCCCCCGCTCACCGGCGAAATCCGGGTCGTCGCTGCACGACGGGGTCACCGACAGCCACGGGTGGACGGCGACCAGCTCCTCCAGACCGGCCAGGCCGTACAACTCGTCGGCGTGCCGGGCACCGTAGAAGACGTGCACCCAGCGGGCCCGGTTCCAGCCCGCCAGCTCCTCCACCATCGCCTTCACCGGGGCCAGGCCGACCCCGCCGGCGACACAGAGGATGTCCCGCCCGGAATCCCGGTCCACCGTCATCGAGCCCATCGGGGCGGCCACCCGCAGCAGGTCACCCGGCTTGGTCCGGCGCACCAACGCCCCGGAGACCCAGCCCGCGCCGGCCGGCGTACGGACGTGGAACTCCAGCACGTTGTCGTCGTTCGGGGCGTTCGCCACCGAGTACGTCCGCCACACCCGGGGCAGGTGCCGGGGCACCTCGACGCTGACGTACTGGCCGGCCTTCCAGACCAGTGGGTGCTGGAGGGCGCGGACGGTCAGCACGGCGGTGTCGCCGCCGTACCGCTCGTGGGTGAGCACCTCCGCGTGCCAGTACGGCGGATTCTCGTCCGACTCCGCCCCGGCCAGCATCGTCGCCGTGATCGCCGCGTACGCGTCCCGCCACGCCTGGTCGTACTCCAGGTTCCAGCCGTCACCGGCGGTGGTACGCAGCGCGTCGAGCAGCGCCACCCCCATCGTCGCGTAGTGCGCGGCGTCGACGTGGTACTTGCGGTGGTCCCGACCCAGCGAGCGCAGATACTCGTCGAAGCTCTCCGGGTCGTCCATCACCTGGGTGGCGGTGACGATCGCGTCCAGGATCCGGTCGCCCTGGCCGGTCATCTCCGCCGGGAACAGCCGGCGCAGCTCCGGATCGAGCAGGAACAGCCGGGCGTAGAAGCGACCGCTCAGCCGGTCCCGGTCCTCCTCGACCAGGGTCCAACTCTCCTTCAGCAGCCGAGCGAAGTTGTCCACGGGGGGCGGTCCTCCTCCTGACGGCGGATCGGGCACCGATAGAATGTCCACGGAGCGTGTGCACCGGTCGCACAGAATGTGCGATCGGCTCATCTGGGCCCACCGGCCGGTGCGATCGGGCCACCCCGTCGGGCAGAGTGGTGCGGTGACCGTTGAGCAGCACACCCGCCCGGAGTCCAGGCGGGTCCTCGGCACCGAGACCCTGCTGGTCCTCGGCCTGTCACTCGGGCAGTCGGCCGTCTACGCCGTGGTGTCGCTGACCGCGAAACTGACCGCCGACGGGCCGCTGTCGAAGCAGACCGCCTCGCTCAACACCTCGCAGTCCGCCCGGCCCTGGCTCGACCTGACGTACCAGCTGCTCGGCATCGCCTTCGCGCTGCTGCCGGTGCTGCTCGCCGTACACCTGCTGGCGCGCGACCCCGGCGACCCGGCGCGGACCCTCGGGGTGGACCTGCGACGGCCCGGGTCCGACCTGGCCCGGGGCGCCGGGCTCGCCGCACTGATCGGCCTGCCCGGCCTGGCCCTGTTCTGGGCGGCGGCGCAGCTCGGCGTCAACGCCACCCTGGTCCCCGCCGGCCTGCCGCCGCTGTGGTGGGCGGTGCCGGTGCTGGTCCTCGCCGCCGTGCAGAACGCCGTGCTGGAGGAGGTGATCGTGGTCGGCTACCTGGTCACCCGGCTGCGCCAGCTCCAGTGGCGAATCGGCGCGGTCATCGCGACCAGCGCGCTGCTGCGCGGCTCGTACCACCTCTACCAGGGCTTCGGCGCGTTCGTCGGCAACGCCGTGATGGGCGTCGTGTTCAGCCTGTTCTACCTGCGCACCCGGCGGGTGATGCCGCTGATCGTGGCGCACACCCTGCTCGACGTGGTCGCCTTCGTCGGATACTCGCTGCTGCCGAAGGACTGGTTCGACTGGCTCTGACCGTCGCTGTCCCCGCTGCGTCGCCGGTCGCCGCCGCGTCGCCGGTCCCCGCTGCATCGCCGGTCGCCGCCGTTCTTCGGGCGGCCTAGCTGCCGGTCCGGGCGGGCCGGTAGCTGGCCACCGCGCGGGCGGCCAGCAGATCGGTCGCCGCCGCGTCACCCGCCGCCGTCGCCAGCACCGCCGCCCCCGGCAGCAGCCGGGCCGCCAGCCGGAGCGCGGCCCAGCCACCGGCCTGCGCCGCCAGCGGAGCTGCCAGCC
>NZ_JBMDWU010000111.1:0-24627 GCF_048594385.1 Micromonospora sp.
CTGCTGGTGCCGGTCGTCGACGCGGTCCGCGCCAAGGTCGACATGCGTGAGCAGGTGGTCTCGTTCCCGCCGCAACCGGTGATCACCTCGGACAACCAGGTCGTCTCGATCGACACGGTGCTCTACTTCAAGGTCGTCGACCCGGTGCGCGGGTGCAGGTGATAAAGGTCCCGGGCGCCACCGCCCTGGTGTGGCAGGACGACATTTCCTCCACCGGCGAGCTGCCGGAAGCGACTAGGTGACGGGATGGCCGTCATCGCGGGCCTGGTGGTGGCCGTAGCGTTGATCATAGTGGTGACGCTGGCGAAGGCGGTGCGGATCGTGCCGCAGCAGCGTCAGGACGTGGTGGAGCGGCTCGGCAAGTACAAGAGCACCCTGAACCCGGGCCTGAACCTGCTGGTCCCGTTCGTCGACGCGGTGCGTACCAAGGTCGACATGCGGGAGCAGGTGGTCAGTTTCCCGCCGCAGCCGGTGATCACCTCCGACAACCTGGTGGTGTCGATCGACACCGTCCTCTACTACAAGGTGGTCGACTCGGTCCGGGCGACCTACGAGATCGCCAACTTCATCCAGGCGATCGAGCAGTTGACCGTCACGACGCTGCGTAACGTGATCGGTTCGCTCGACCTGGAGCGCGCGCTGACCAGCCGGGAGGAGATCAACCGGCACCTCTCCGGTGTGCTCGACGAGACCACCGGCCGGTGGGGCATCAAGGTCACCCGGGTGGAGATCAAGGCGATCGAGCCGCCGCCGAGCATCCGCGACTCGATGGAGAAGCAGATGCGCGCCGAGCGGGACCGCCGGGCCGCCATCCTCAACGCCGAGGGGCACAAGCAGTCGCAGATCCTCACCGCCGAGGGTGAGAAGCAGGCGGCGGTGCTGCGCGCCGACGGTGACCGGCAGGCCCGCATCCTGCAGGCCGAGGGTCAGGCGAAGGCGATCCGGACGGTCTTCGACGCGATCCACACCGCGAACCCGAGCCAGAAGGTGCTGGCCTACCAGTACCTCCAGGCGCTGCCGCAGATCGCCAACGGCACGGCCAACAAGGTCTGGATCGTCCCGGCCGAGCTGACCAAGGCGCTGGAGGGCATGGGCGGCGCGCTGGGCGGGCTGAGCAGGATGGTCGGCGACGAGCCGGCTCCCGAGGCGAAGCGCACCGCCAGCGAGGTCGAGCGGGAGGCCGCCGAGGCCGCCGAGGCGGCGGCGAGCGCCGCCCAGCAGATCCACGACGAGGTCCGCGTCGCCGAGGCGCAGGCCACCGGCGGGAACGTGCCGAAGGGGCTGCCGGCGCCCGAGCCGGTCTCCCCGGCCAGCCTGGTCAACGACCCGGCCGACCAGCGCGAACGGGCCTGACCCCGCCGCCGCCCACCCCGGGCGGCAAATGTGAGAAACGCTCATCAGACGCCCCGGCGCCTGCCACGATCGGTCCTGAGGGACGGGTGGTGGTCAGGCCCGGGGCGTCGACGCGTTCCGTGTCACCCGTCGCCGCAGACGGGTCGGCCCGGTGGCCCGCCCGTGCAGGCAGCCGGCGTCGCCCGGCGGAGCGGACGAGGTGAGGCATGAAGGACCCGGCGCAGCGGCTGTTCTCCCGTACCCCCGTTCCTGGCGCACACGACCCGGCCGGGCCGCTGGGCACCCGGCGCACCGGCGGCGGCTTCGGAGTGCTGCCCTTCGTCGGCGATCCCGGACCGGCCGCGCCGGCCACCGACGCCAGTTGGGCCTGGTCGCTGCGCCGGCTCGCCCGCGCCGCGGTCTGGCTGCTGCCCGCCTACGCGGTGCTGACCGGCACGGTGGCGATGGCCAGCGACGGCGGGGTCGGCAACGACCCCTACCCGGCCGACGGTCAGCCGCTCTACCTGCTCGGCTGGGTGGCGGCGATCTGGCTGGGTCTGCTCGCCCTGCTCGCGCTCACCGGCCTGCTCGCGGCCACCCGCAGCCGGCGGGGCGCGGTGGCCGGGTTGCTGACCAGCATCGGCGGTACGGTGCTGATGCTGCCCTTCGCCGGCCTGGCCGCGTCGACCCCCGTCTTCGGCACCACCGCCCGGACGCTGGTGCTGCTCGGCGCCACCGGTTACACCGTGGGTTGGCTGCTCATCGGCTGGGCGGTGGCCCGGTCCGGGGCGTTCGCGATCGGCGACGGGGCGATGCTGATGATCGCCGCACCCCTGCTCGGCCTCGGCGGCGCGCTGTTCGGCCCGTTGCAGACCTTCGGGGCGATCTTCGTGCTGGTCGCCGGCATCGGCATCGGCTACCGCTCCGGCCGGCTCGTCCCGGCCACCGTCGCCCGCGACGCCGCCACCGCCAGCGTCACCACCCCCTGACCCTCCCTCCCCACCACCCTCCTGCCCCGGTGATCAAGAGCTTTCGGTCAGGAATCCGGACGGGACGCGCCCAAACCTCTTGATCACCGAGCCGGGGGAGAGACGGGATGGACCGGACGGACGGGGACGACAGGGCATCCGGACGGGGAGGTCGCTGGCAGGTGACGGTGAGTTACCTGACAATCGGGTGCCGGAGTGGGCTGCTGGTCCGCGCGGTGGCAATGCTTACCCGCATGTCCTCACCCCGGACGCCGCTGACGCGGCTGCTCACCGTGCTGCTCGCCGGCCTGCTGGCCGGCCTGGTCCTCGCGGTCGCCGCGCTGCCGGGCAACCTGCTCGCGGGACTCGCCACCAGGGCGGTGCTCGGGGCGTTCGACGACCTGCCGGCGGCGCTGCGCACCCCGGCCACCCCGCAGCGCTCCTACCTCTACGCCAACGACGGTAGGACGCTGCTCACCACGTTCTACGACGTCAACCGCACCGACGTGCCGCTGGCCGAGATCGCCCCGACGCTGCGGCAGGCGATCGTCGCCGCCGAGGACCGCCGCTTCTACTCCCACGGCGGGGCCGACCTGCGCGGCATGGCGCGGGCCCTGGTCGCCAACGTCACCGGCGGCGGCACCGCCCAGGGCGGCTCCACGCTGACCATGCAGTACGTGCGCAACGTGCTCAAGAGCGACCCCAGCCGGACCGCCGAGGAGCGGGAGGCGGCCACCGAGCAGACCGTCGGGCGCAAGCTCCAGGAGATCCGGTACGCGACCGAGCTGGAGAAGACGCTCAGCAAGGACGAGATCCTCAACCGCTACCTCAACATCGCCTACTTCGGCTCCGGCGCGTACGGGGTCGCCGCCGCCAGCCAGCGCTACTTCGGCAAGGCACCGGCCGACCTGACGCTCGCCGAGTCGGCGCTGCTCGCCGGCCTGGTCCAGTCGCCCGACGAGTACAGCCCGATCGACGGGGACCGGGACGCGGCCCTGAAGCGGCGCGGGTACGTGCTCGACTCGATGATCGCCACCGGCGCGATCACCACCGCCCAGGCCGACGCGGCCCGCGCCGAGAAACTGACCCTGCACCCCACCGCCCAGCCCAACGGCTGCACCGCCACGGTGACCGCCGACGCGGGCTTCTTCTGCGACTACCTGCGCCGCTGGTGGCTGGAGCAGCCCGCCTTCGGGGCGACCGCGCAGGAGCGGGAGCAGGCGCTGCGCCGGGGCGGCTACCGGGTGGTCACCTCCCTCGACCCGGACGTCCAGGCCACCGCCGCCGCCGAGGCCCGCAAGGTCTATCCCGCCGACGACGCCCGCGCGCTGCCGATCGCCGCCGTCGAGCCCGGCACCGGCCGGGTGCTCGCCCTGGCCGTCAACCGGGAGTACGGGGTGGGCGACGGGCAGACCGTCAATCCGCTGGTCTCCGGCGGTGGCAGCATCACCGGCTACCAGGCCGGCTCGACGTTCAAGCTGTTCACCATGCTGGCCGCGCTGGAGAACGGTCGTACCCTGTCCACCGGGTTCGACTCGCCGAGCCGGCTGACCACCCGGTTCCCCGCCGAGGGGGAGGCCTCCTGCGGCGGCAGGTGGTGCCCGGCGAACGCCAACCCGGCGCGGATGGACGGCTACCGGATGATGTGGGACGGCTTCGGCCGCTCGGTGAACACCTACTTCGTCTGGCTGGAGGAGCAGGTCGGCCCGGCCAAGGTGGTGGAGATGGCGCAGCGTCTCGGGATCACCTTCCGGGCCCGGACCGACGCCGACCTCGCCGCGCACGACGCCGACAACTGGGGGGCGTTCACCCTCGGGGTGTCCGCGACCACCCCGCTCGACCTGGCCAACGCCTACGCGACGGTAGCCGCCGAGGGGACGTACTGCGCGCCGACGCCTGTGGTGTCGGTGACCGGCCCGGACGGTTCGACCGTGCCGGTCGGTCAGCCGGCCTGCCGGCAGGTGCTGTCGGCGGACGTGGCGCGGGCGGCCACCGACGCGGCCCGCTGCCCGGTCGGGCAGCAGTCGGCGTACGGGCAGTGCAACGGCAGCACCGCCGGTGGGGTGGACGGGATCGTGGGCCGCCCGGTGGCCGGCAAGACCGGCAGCTCGGAGCAGAACGCCACCGAGACCTTCGTCGGGTTCACCCCGCAGGTGGCGGTCGCGGGCATCGCCGCCAACCCCGACGACCCGAGCGACGCGGTCGGCGCGGCCGTGCAGGGTGAGGTGATCACCGCGGTGGCCCGGACCATCCGTACCGCGGTCGACGGCCTGCCGGTACGGGACTTCACCGCCCCCAGCCGGGAACTCGCGGGCAACCCGCAGCGTCCCGCGCCCCGCCCGACCCCCCGGGCCCCGGAGCGGGAGGACCAGAACCTCCCCCTGGACCTGCTCCGCTGGCTGCAGAACCGCCGGGGCTGACCCGCTGTCGCCCGGCTCCGGCCCGACCCGGGCTGCATGATCGAGCCTGTGCCGCTCCGCTCGGAGAGCCCACCCGCGATGTCGCCGGAACAGCGGTGTCCCTCCCGCCGGATACCGCTGTTCCGGGCCACCGCCGGGCGGGCCTGCGCTGTTCCGCGTTAACGCCGGGCGGGCCTGTCTACCGCCGGGTGGTGACGGGGGTGACCGCCCGGTCCAGGGCGGCGGCCACCGTCGTCGGGTCGGCGTCGCCGTCGATCACGGTGAAGTCGGCGAACCCGGCCAGCGCCCGGTAGCCGGCGTCCAGCGCGGTCAGGTGCGCCAACTCCTCGGTGTCGATGCCCCGGGTCAGCACCCGCTGCCGGGCCAGCTCCGGGGTGACCGTCAGGAAGCAGACCAGGTCGGGCTTCGGGAAGACGGCGTACGCGGCGCGGACCAGGCGGACGCCCCGGTCACCCCGGGCCCGCATGATCACGTACTGGCACCAGGTCCAGCGGTCCATCACCCCGACCCGCCCGGTCAGCCGGGTGACCGCCACCGCGCGGGCCAGCGCCAGCCAGCGCACCGTCGCCTCCAGCAGCGGATAGCAGCGCCGGCCGAACAGGTGCACGCCGTCGCGGCGGCCCACCGCCTGCGCCAGCCGGTTCCACAGTGGCCGGCCGCCGGCGTTCTCCAGGTAGACCGCCGGCACGCCCGCCGAGGTCAGCCGCCGGGCCAGCGCCCTGGCCTGGGTCGACTTGCCGGACCCGTCCACGCCCACCAGCGCCACCATCGTCGATCGTCGCACCCCGGGCACGCTAGCCCTCCCGGGCAACAACTCGGGGCCCACCGCCGGGCCGGACGAGCCATGATCGACACCGCGTCCCATGATCGCCCGACCCGACCGGGTGCGTGACGATCGACAGGGCGGCGGGCCCGGCCCATGATCGACCCATCATCGCCACACCAGCGGTGTCGGTCCCGCGCCGACCCCGCTGGTGGGGCGATGATGGCGAGCGGCCCCGGCCCCGGTGGCGGGTCAGCGGCGGGGGTGGATCAGCGGCGGGAGCGGGTCAGCGGCGGCGGGGACGGTAGGTGGCCAGGGTGGCGGGGATACCCCGGCGGACGATGCCGGCCCGGTCGGTGTCGCCGCGCAGCAGGGCCGCCGCCGTCTTGCGGGCCTGGTCGAGGGTGAAGTGCGGGGGCAGCATCAGCTCCGCCGGGTCGACCACCGCGTTCACCACCACCGGGCGGTCGGCGGTCAGCACCCGTCGCCACAGGCCGTCGACCTGGTCGGGGGAGTCGACCAGCACGCCGTCGAGGCCCAACACCTCGGCCCACCTGTGGTACGCGACGTCCGGCAGATCCTGGCTGGCCGGATAACGCGGGGTGCCCTCGGTGGAACGCTGTTCCCAGCTGACGAACGCCAGATCCCGGTTGTTGAGCACCAGCACCACGAAACGCGGGTCGGCCCACTGCCGCCAGTTCTTCGCCACGGTGATCAACTCGTTGACCCCGTTCATCTGCATCGCCCCGTCGCCGATCAACGCCACCACCGGACGGTCCGGGTGGGCGAACTTCGCCGCCAGGGCGTACGGCATGGCCCCACCCATAGACAGCAGGGTGCCGGAGAGGCTGGCCAGCATGCCGGGGCGGACCTGGAGGTGGCGGGCGTACCAGGCGGTGGCGGTGCCGCAGTCCACCGCGATCATCGCGTCGTCGGGCAGCACGTCGTTGAGGGTGTGGAACAGCAGTTGCGGGTTCACCGGGTGCGCGGGCTGCCCGGCCAGTTCCGCCTGGGCCTGCCGCCAACCCGAGGTGGCGTCGGCGATCGTCGCCCGCCAGGCCGTCGGCGCGGGCCCGTCGCCCAGCTCCCGCAGCAGCGCCCGCAGGGTCGGGCCGGCGTCGCCGGTCAGGTTGACCTCCGTCGGGTAACGCAGCCCCATCCGGGTGCCGTCCAGGTCGATCTGCACCGCACGGGCCTGCCCCTGCGGCGGATAGAACTCCGAGTACGGCATGTTGCTACCGACGATCAGCAGCCGGTCGCACTCCTGCATGAGCTGCCAGCTCGGCCGGGTGCCGAGCAACCCGATCGCCCCGGTCACCCACGGCTCGCGGTGGTCGACGGCGGTGAAGCCGAGCAGGGCGGTGGCCACCCCGGCACCCAGCCGGTCGGCGATCAGCCGTACCTCCGCCTCGGCGCCGAGCGCGCCCTGCCCGACCAGCATCGCCACCTTCTCGCCCCCGCGCAGCACCTCGGCGGCGCGGCGCAGTTCCGCCTCCGGTGGCACGGTCGGCATGCTGCTGGGGGCCGCGCTGGTGTGGTAATAGCCGTGCGCGTGCGGGGGGTCCGGCACCGCCGGCTCGTCCTGCACGTCCAGCGGGAGCACCAGCGCGGTCACCGTCCGGCGGGACAGCGCGGTACGGCAGGCCCGGTCCACCAGGTGCCGCACCTGGGACGGGTCGTCGAGCTGGGCCAGGAAGTCCCCGGCCACGTCCTTGTAGAGGGCGAGCAGGTCGACCTCCTGGTAGTAGCCGCCGCCCTCGGCGGTGAGCGCGGTGTTGCCGACCAGGGCCACCACCGGCTGGTGGTCGAGCTTGGCGTCGTAGAGGCCGTTGAGCAGGTGGATCGCGCCGGGGCCGCTGGTCGCCAGGGCGCAGCCGAGCGGGCCGCCGCCGTACTTGACGTGGGCGCTGGCGGCGAAGCCGGCGGTCTCCTCGTGGCGTACCTGGACGAACTCCATCCGGTCGCCGGCCCGTTGCAGGGCGGAGGTCATCCCGTTGATGCCGTCACCCGGGTAGCCGAAGTAGCGGTGCACCCCCCACTCGGCGAGCCGGGCCACGATGTGATCGGCGACCGTGGCGTTTCTCGGCAACCGGCCGTCGGTGGTGCCCGCTGCGCTCATCGTGGTGGTCCCTCCGGTCGCGTCCGCTTCCCGCCCCCCTTCCCGCTTCCTTCCCGCGCTTTCGAACCGCAAACCCGAGCATTCGTGCCACCTGTCCGGGCGGGCGGCGGACCGGCCGTCTAACGGAGCTGATTTCCGCCAATGGTGGTGGCGTCGCCTTTCCGGTCACGGCCCCCCGCCGATCGGTCGTCGCGGTCGGCCGCACCTGGTGAGGCCAACAGTTTTTCCGCATGCCAATATTGGTGACCTCGTCGTTGTCGATCACTGATATTTCGGAGTTCCTGCCGTGAATGAATTACCTCCGCTCACCGTGCTGCTCTGCGACAACGACCAGGCGGCGGCGGGTCGGCTCTATCGCGAACTGGCCGCCAGCCCGATGGTGGACCGGGTGCTGGTCGCCGAAGATCTCGACGACGCGGCCCAGCGGATGGCGGGCGGCGGCTACGAGGTGGTGGTCGTGGATCCCCTCAACCTGGGGCTCGGTGCGACAAGCGACTTCGTCGCCCGGATCCGGGGCCGGGATCCGCTGGTGGCCTTCGTGCTGCATGTCGACGTGGCCGAGACGGAACGACCGGCGAGCGTCTTCTACCAGGGCGATCGGGCCCGTTTCCGGGAACTGTTCGTGCTCGACAAACGCGTACCGGACGAGATGCTGCCGGCCGAGACCCGGACGGTGCTGACCCGGTGCCAGGCGCACCGGTTGCTGGCCGAGGGGCAGCGCAACGCGACCAGGCTGCTCGACGAGGTGTACGGCATCGCCGAGGCCAACCAGGACCCCTCCCTGCGGCAGCTCGCCGAGTCCGTCGACACCGCCCGGATCCTGGACCGGGTGCCGGTCGAGCCGGCGCTGGTGCAGCCGGCGCCGGTGCCCAACACGGTCTTCCTCTCCTACCGTTTCGTCGAGGAACAGGGGTACGTCGAGGGGCTACGTGGTCTCCTCGAGGACAACGGGTTCCAGGTGGTCACCGGCCGGGCGGCCGAGGGTTACGTCGGCAAGGCGGTGCTCAACCGCATCCGCGAGTGCGAGGCGTTCCTGTCGGTGATGACCCGTCACCAGCGGCTGGCGGAACCGGCCGACAACTACACCACCAGCGCCTGGCTGATCGAGGAGAAGGGTGCGGCGCTCGCCTTCAACAAGTACATCGTGTTGTTGGTGGAGACGGGGGTGGGCGACATCGGCGGCCTCCAGGGGGACTGGCAGCGGCACGAGTTCACCCCGCAGACCTTCCTCACCGCGGCCCGCGCCGCGATCCGGCAGTTGAGGGCCCGATTCGACACCCGGGGGTGAGCGCGCCATCGGCCGATGCCGCACCGGTCACTCCTCCGTTCGGCTACATTGGCAGGTACTAATGGGTCTGCTGTCTGGAACTAATTCCTGATATAGCTGGTCCCCGGTATTGATCGAATTGCAGATCGCGCAACGACCTGCCGTGCGGGCATGGAAAGGGATGCGCGACTGTTCTACTCTGAGGCTCGCGATGAAATCTGGCACAGTCGGAGGGTGTTGTGGCAGATGCATTCGATCCGGTCCGGTTCGACGGCGACCTCGCGATGCTCGATTCCTCGCCGCCATTGCATCGGTCCGGTCGATTGTCGGACACCCGACAATCCCCTTTCTTTGAAAACGATCGACACCGTCGGACGGCGATCGAGGCGATCCGGGCGGGTCGGATAGCGTTGAAATACGCCTACGCCGGCAGTGCCGCCTACACCCACGACGCGTACGCCCGGTCCGACGACTACCTGGCGATGCTCGTCTCGGCCCGGCAGGAGGCGGAGGCGTTGCTGGGCTCCGGCATCCTCGACCCGACGGCGACCACGATCGCCGAGATCGGTCCGGGCAACGGCCGCCGCAGTGGTGCCTTCCTCGCCCGGCTGGCCGACGGCGGTCGCCCCTGCCGGCGCTACCTCGCGCTGGACTTCAGCGCCACGCTGCTCTCGCTGGCCTGTGCCCGGCTCACCCACTCCGCCGGAGCGGCGATGACCGTCGACGCGCGGCTGTGGGACATCGAGTGCGGCTCGTCCGACCAGGTCGAGCGCTGGCGTCCCGCGGACGGTCCCGTGGTGAGCTGCCTGCTCGGGCACACCCTCGGCAACGTCGACTCACCGGCCGCCGCGCTGGGCAACATCCATGCCGGGCTGCGCCCGGGTGACGTGCTCCTGGTCAGCGTCCTGCTCCGGTGCGACGAGGGGGCGGCCACGACGCTGGCCCCGTACCGCGGCCCGGAGTTCCGGGCGGCGGCGCTGGAGCCGCTACTGGCCGCCGGCATCGCCGAGGCCGACCTGGAGTTCGACCTCTCCTTCCACGATGGCGTGGTGACCGGTGCGGCGGTGCTGGAGCGGGAGGTCGTCGTCGACGGCGCGTGCCTGCCCGCCGGGCACCGGATCCACTGCTTCCAGTCACGTCGATTCAGCTGCTCGGACGTCACAGGTGCCGTCGCCCAGGCGGGTTGGCACGTCCGCGACGTCGTCACGGAACCCGGAGGCGTCCATCTGGTCGTCACCGCGACTCGAGGATAGGGAGTGGGTATGCCGATGGGTGGTCAGGACGAGGGGCCGGGCCGCAGATCGCCGGCCGATCTGATCGAACGGGCACGGCGGGCGAGCCTGTTCTACCGGGCCTCCTACGAGGGCACCGACCCGCATCAGGTGCGGTTGCCGGCCGCGGCCGGCGACGAGCTGATCCAGGGCATCGCGGCGGGAGTCGACACCGAACTCTGCCAGATCGTCCCGTTCGCCGCGGCCGGTCAGTCTTCGCAGGCGCCGTTCTCGCGCGCCGTCTGGCGTCAGCTCGCCGCCCGTTGCGTCGTGCAGCGGCTGTATCTGGTGCCGACCGGCGGGGTGGACACCGACGAGGTCGACCGCCAGATCGTCGAGGACCGGCACCACAAGCTGCAGGCGTTCAGCGTCCCGATCTCCCTCGCCGGTGAGATGGCCACCGTGCCGATGAACGACATGTGGCTGATCGACCGGAGCGTGGTGGTACGGCAGGAGACCGGCACCGACGGCCTCGCCTCCTGGGTGGTCACCGGGAACTCCGAGGAGGTCGACCGGGCCCGCCGGCTGTGGGAGGAGCTGATGGGGCGACGATGCGCCCCCACCGCCGTCGCCCGACAGTATCCGGCCGGTCCGGAGCTCACCCGCTGGATCCTCCGGTCGGCCAGCATGCTCTACGCCATGGCGCCGATGTCGTGCACCGCCTCGCACTTCGACCGTAAGAGCTGCGTCTGGTACCACAGCGCCTGGCAGTACCTGCGCCTGTTCGACATGGTGAGCAGCCCCAACTGGCACGCCACCTTCTACGCCACCCAGCTGGTCGAGGCGGTGCGGGGCGGTGCCCGGCGGATCCTGATCAGTGGCGCGGCCGACTACACCATGCTGGCGTTCGTGCTGGACGCGGCCCGCGCAATGACCGGCAGGCTGCCCGACGACCTGGATGTGCACGCCCTCGACCTCTGCGAGACCCCGCTGCTCGCCTGCCGCTGGTACGCCGCCCAGGTGGGTGCGGAGGTGACCGTTCACCGCCGGGACATCACCCGCCCCGACCAGGTCGACGAGCTCGCCGACGACGGCTTCGACCTGGTGGTGACGGACGCGTTCCTGACCCGCTTCGACCGGCGGGCGGTGGACACCGTGCTCCAGAGCTGGTCCCGGCTGTTGCGACCGGGCGGACGGGTGATCACCACGGTCCGGTTGCATCCGGAGAACGAGTGGCCGCGCCGGGGTCCGGAGCCGCTCGACGAGGACGGCGAGGCGACGGAGGAGGAGCCGCAACAGGGCGGCCAGCCGCGGATGACCAACCTGGTCGACGACTTCGAGCTGCGGTTCCGGGAGCGGGCGGCCGGCTGGCGCACGCTGCTACCGGTGGAGCTGGAGGAGCTGTCCCGAGCCGCCCGACGCTACGCCGCCCAGATGACCAGCAACGACCTCGGTGACGCGGCGGAGGTGCAGGAAGCCTTCCGGCGCAGCGGTTTCCGACTGTCCACCTGCGACGTCGGGCGGGTCGGCGGCGAACTGGTCGGCACGGAATACATCAGACTGACTGCCGACTCATCGAGCGACAGGACGGTTACCAGCGGCTAACATCGGAGTCCTGTTGAGGAGACTCGCAGGGTGCGGCGCCGAAAGGGGTGAGGCGTCATTGTCCGATGGTGTGTACGCGCGGTGGGAGGCGGTTGAGGCGCTGGCACCCGAGGCCGGTGCGTACGACGTGCTGCTGGCGGCACGGTCCGATCTGATCAGGCAGCGTGACGAACTACTTGCCGGCCGGGAGGCGGCACTGAGTTTCCGGAAGCCGTCGATCCAGTTCCGCGACCGGACGGACGAACTCGTGATCGAGGTGCAGGCCGTCGGTGGAGACGTCTACGTCCGGCTGACCCCGGAGGTGATCCGCGCGGCGGTCGACCACCGGGACACCACCCCGCTGGACCTGCTCGCCGCCGGCCTGCTGGCCAGGGGAACGCTGGAGCGTGGCTGGCGGCCCCAGCGGGTGGGGCAGGCGCACGCACCGGGGCCGGAGACCCGGGCCTACTACGAGCGCATGTACCGCAGCACGCCCGCCTCCGCGAGGGTGGAGGGGCATCTGGACGTGGGCAACGACGTGGTGGTCATCGGCGACCCTGGTTCCGGCAAGTCGGCCCTCGCTGCGATCGTCGCCGATCGTTGGCTTGGTGCCGGAGGCGGGATGGTCTGGCTCAACCTGACCGACCCGGCCGACGGCCCGGAGTCCATCCTCGGCGCGCTGCTGCGGCACCCGGCCAACCAGCGCCGGCACCATCTGCTCGTGCTGGAGAACCTGCACGCCAACCTGCTGATCCTCGACGAGGTCTTCGCCGTCCGCGCCCGGTTGCGCGGGGAGTTCGGTCTCACGGTGCAGGTGTTGGCCACCAGCTGGAAGTCGGCCGGGGCCCTCCTGCGCGGCAGTGACCCGACCCGGGACCTGCACCAGGTGCAGGCTGAGGGGCGTGACCTGGTCCGGCAGCTCCTCGCCGACAGCGGTATCGGCGAGGCCGACCAGCGCGCGATCCGGCTCCTGGCGGAGGAGGACGCGCACATCGCCCTCACCGCGATCGACCTGTACGGGCGGGACGGCCGGGTGCCGACAGAGGCGGACCTGCAGGAGCACTACACCAGGCAGGTCGACGCTCCGGGCGAGCGGCGGATGCTCTACGTGCTCTCCTGCCTCGGTGTGCTCGAACTCCCGCTGTCGACCCGCGAGGCCGCTCAGTTCGGCACCGTGCCACAGCGACTGCGGGGCCTCGATCTCATCCACCAGGTGGACGGTGCCTACCAGGTGGGGCCCCGCCGCCGGGCGAAACTGGTGATGAACCACGCCCGCCACCACTGGGACGCCGACCGGCTGTGGAAGCGGCCGGAGCAGATCGTCTGGTTGCACCTGCAGCGTGGGGGCGAGCGCATGATGAAGGCGATGCTGAGTCGGCTCGACCGGCTGGTCTCACCGGGCGAGGCCCGTCGTGACGAACTCTATCTGCTCACCACCTGGGACCATCTGGGCCAGCTCGGCAAGTGGCTACGACGGCAGACCGCCAACGACCGCACCTGGGGCGGCAATCTCGGTGCGGCCGTCTTCGCCGCCAGCGCCCTGGCCCAGCTCAACCACGTCGACTCGTGGCGACAGATCGCCGAGGTGGTCCGCGACACGTGGCGCTACGACGATCCCGACCAGGACCTTCCGGTGCCGGCCGGCGCCAACACCGAGGACCACCAGGACTTCGTCGAGATCAAGGCGGCGATGGCCGAGGAGGACGCCCTGCTCGGGCCGGCACCGCACCTGGCCGGTCTGACCGCCGAAGACCTGGACACCGACCTGATGTACCGCAACTGGGTGCTCGGGCTGCTGCTCGGTTTCGAGGGCTCGGCACCCCCGGAGGCCCACGACGAACAGCGGATCACCCGGCTCGTGGAGATGGCCGAGCAGGCCGCGGAGGACGACGGGAACTTCTATCCGGCCCGGGTGCCGTGGGTGACCGCCCGGGTGGTGCTCGGGCTATGCCAGGCCGGTCTGCGACTGGATACCCCGGTGGTTCACAAGGCGTGCCAGTGGCTGCTGCGCGGAGTCGACGAGGGCGGGCCGCTGGGCGGCTGGTGGCGCAGTGGCACCGGCACCTGGAACCGGGCCGAGGCCACCACGGCGATGTGTCTGTCGGCGCTGACCCGGGCCGGGGTGGCCCGGAACCCGTCGATCGAGACCGCCTACGCCTGGTTGATCGGCCGGGAGGCGGAGTGGACGATTCCCGGCCGGGAGATCGACCTGGCCCAGGTGCTGGAGGCGACCCTGCTCTGCACGGAGAGCACCACCGGCACCCACGAACACCTCAAGACCCTGTTCTCCCGGATGAAGCAGGAACTTCGTGGTACGCGGCGCCTGCCGGGCGGGCCCGAGGAGCGGCTGCGGCTGCCTTTCGTCGCCTCCCAACTCGCCGACACCCTCTGGCAAGTGGTGCAGATGGAGAGCCTGAAACTCTACGGTGACGTGTTCAACGACGGCTGGCCGCAGACGCCGGTCGAACCGGTACCGAGTTCCACCGGGGAGCCCAACGGCCACCGCCGGGGCGGCACCCTGACCACACAGCAACTCGCCGAATGGCAGCAAGGCGTCGAACAGATCCGCATGACCATCCGGGAGAAGATCGCCAAGCGGGACGGCACGGTCCGCACCCGGGCGGTGGTGCGGGTCATCGAGCACTACCAGGATCTCCGGGCCCAGATCGCCGCCCTGCAGCGTCAGCTGCACCCCGACGTCGACCGTGACGTGTTGCGGCAGATCAACAAGCTGGGCCGGGAAGTCTGCGGTGCGGCCTGGGACCCGCCGTGGCCGTTCGACACCACCGGCGACGACCCGGACGACGAACCGGACGGTGACCGGTGACCACGGTCCTGCCCGCGCCGTCCACGCTGAACTTCCTGGCCGGCCTCTTCGCGGGTGCGGGCATCAACATGCTCACCTCGGTCTCCACCGGCCCGCCGGCCTCCACGGTGTCCACCGGCAAACTGGCCCTGGACAGCACGCTCTGGATGGTCGCCGCCGGCTTCCTGACCTGGGCGGCGCACCTGCTCCAGGCGGCCGAGCGGGAGGCTGACCTCTACATCGACCGCGACTTCAGCGAGGCCGAGAAACAGGAGATCCGTCAGGAGTACCTGCGCCGAGCGCTACGTCGTGCCCGACTGCCGCTCTGCCTGACCCTTCTGGCGTTCCTGGGCGCCGTGCTGCTGCTGCCGGGGTTGATCCGGTGGGAGCACCTCCTCGGGGTGCTCGTGAACTGAGTCCGTGGGGACGGGCAGAATCGGGCGGTGCCCGTTCACGAGATCACCGACCCCGACGACGCCCGGATCGCCGACTACCGGGCGTTGACCGACGTCGAGCTGCGTACCCGTTGGGAGCCCCCGCACGGGTTGTTCATCGCGGAGGGGGAGCTGGTGCTGCGCCGGGCGTTGCGGGCCGGCTATCCGGCCCGGTCGTACCTGGTCGACGCCAAGCGGGTCGACCAGCTCGCCGACCTGGACACCGGGGACGCCCCGGTCTACGCGGCCACCCCCGACGTGCTGGAGAAGGCGACCGGCTTCCACGTCCACCGGGGTGTGCTCGCCTCGTTCCACCGCAAACCCCTGCCCACCGCCGCCGAGGTGCTGGCCGCCGCCCGTCGGGTGGTGATCCTGGAGGACATCAACAACCACACCAACCTCGGGGCGATCTTCCGGGGGGCCGCCGCGCTCGGCATCGACGCGGTGCTGCTCTCGCCGTCCTGCGCCGATCCGCTCTACCGGCGCAGCGTGCGGGTCAGCATGGGAGAGGTGTTCGCGGTGCCGTACGCGAAGCTGGAGCGCTGGCCGGTCGGCCTGGACGAGGTACGCGCGGCGGGGTTCACCGTGCTCGCGATGACGCCGGCGGCGGACGCCGTACCGGTGCAGCGGTTGGCCCCGGCGCAGCGGGCGCGGGCGGCGCTGCTGCTGGGGGCGGAGGGTCCCGGCCTGACCGGGGCGGCGCAGGCGGCCAGCGACGTGCGGGTGGTGATCCCGATGCGGCGTGGCGTGGACTCGTTGAACGTGGCCGCGGCGGCGGCGGTGGCGTTCTGGGAGTTGGGCCGGGACGACCCGGTCGACGGGTAGCCGCCACGACCCCCGACTCATTTGCATGAGAATGCGGGCAGGTGCATAATCTTCCTTGTGTCCAAGGTTCTCACCTCCCTGCCCATCGGCGAACGTGTCGGCATCGCCTTCTCCGGCGGCCTCGACACCTCGGTCGCGGTCGCGTGGATGCGCGACAAGGGCGCCGTCCCGTGCGCCTACACCGCCGACATCGGCCAGTACGACGAGCCCGACATCGACTCGGTGCCCGGACGTGCGCTCAGCTACGGCGCCGAGGTCGCCCGCCTGGTCGACTGCCGCGCCGCCCTGGTCGAGGAGGGGCTGGCCGCGCTGACCTGCGGCGCCTTCCACATCCGCTCCGGCGGCCGGGCCTACTTCAACACCACCCCGCTGGGCCGGGCGGTGACCGGGACCCTGCTCGTCCGGGCGATGATCTCCGACGACGTGCAGATCTGGGGCGACGGCTCGACCTTCAAGGGCAACGACATCGAGCGGTTCTACCGCTACGGCCTGCTGGCCAACCCGCAGCTGCGGATCTACAAGCCGTGGCTGGACACCGACTTCGTCACCGAACTCGGCGGCCGCAAGGAGATGTCGGAGTGGCTGCTGGAACGCGGCCTGCCCTACCGGGACAGCACCGAGAAGGCGTACTCCACCGACGCCAACATCTGGGGCGCCACCCACGAGGCCAAGACCCTGGAACACCTCGACACCGGCATCGAGACGGTCAGCCCGATCATGGGGGTCCGGTTCTGGGACCCGTCCGTTGAGATCCCCACCGAGGACGTCACCATCGGCTTCGACCAGGGCCGCCCGGTGACGATCAACGGCAAGGAGTTCGGCAGCCCCGTCGACCTGGTGCTGGAGGCCAACGCCATCGGCGGCCGGCACGGCCTCGGTATGTCCGACCAGATCGAGAACCGGATCATCGAGGCCAAGAGCCGGGGCATCTACGAGGCCCCCGGCATGGCGCTGCTGCACGCCGCCTACGAGCGGCTGGTCAACGCCATCCACAACGAGGACACCCTGGCCAACTACCACCACGAGGGCCGCCGCCTCGGCCGGCTGATGTACGAGGGCCGCTGGCTCGACCCGCAGGCGCTGATGCTGCGCGAGTCGCTGCAACGCTGGGTGGGCACCGCCGTCACCGGCGAGGTGACCCTGCGGCTGCGCCGGGGCGAGGACTACTCGATCCTGGATACCACCGGCCCCGCGTTCAGCTACCACCCGGACAAACTGTCGATGGAGCGTACCGAGGACTCGGCCTTCGGCCCGTCCGACCGGATCGGCCAGCTCACCATGCGTAACCTCGACATCGCCGACTCGCGGGCCAAGCTGGAGCAGTACGCCACCCTCGGCCTGGTCGGCGGGGCGACCCCGCAGCGTGCGGTCGGCGCGGCGCAGGCCGCCTCCACCGGGCTGATCGGGGCGATGCCGCAGGGCGGCGCGGAGGCCATCGCCTCGCGGGGCGTCGCCACGGCCGACGACGAGGCCCTCGACCGGGCCGCGATGGAGTTCGGCGTCGACTGACCGTCGCGCCACCCGCCGGGACGGGTCACCGTCCCGGCCGGTGGGGCCGCCTCCGTCGTCGGGGCGGCGACGCACGGTGGATGGCGGGGCTCGGGGTCACGGAGGGTAGCGTGTCGCCGTGTTCCCTACCGTCCGTGAGGTGCTCGCGCTGGACCCGGTCCGCCACGGCGCCCCCCGGTTGGTCGCCGGGGAGACCGGCCTGGACCGTCCGGTGCGTTGGGTGCACGTGGCGGAGGTGCCCGACATCGCCACCCTGCTCGGCGGGGGTGAACTCGTGCTCACCACCGGCATCGGACTGCCCGCCGACGACACCGGACTGCGTGCCTTCATCGGCGACCTCGCCGCGGTGGGCGTCTCCGGACTCGTGGTCGAGCTGGGCCGCCGCTACCCGACCGAGGTGCCCCGGGTGATGGCCGTGGCCGCCGCCCGACGCGGGCTGCCCCTGGTCGAGCTGCGCCGGGCCACCCCGTTCGTGCGGATCACCGAGGCGGTGCACGCCCTGATCGTCGACGCCCAACTGCACGAGCTGCGGGCCGCCGAGGAGATCCACCAACGCTTCACCGAACTGTCCGTCGAGGGCGCCGGGGCCGCCGAGGTGGTCCGGCAGGCCGCCGCGCTGGCCGGCTGCCCGGTGGTGCTGGAGAACCTGTCCCGGCAGGTGCTCGCCTACGACCCGGCCGGGGAAAACGCCGAACTGCTGCTGGACGGCTGGGAGCAGCACTCCCGACGGTTGCGCCCCGCCGGCCGCACGGCGTACGACAGCGACAGCGGCTGGCTGGTCACCACCGTCGGCGCGCGCGGACAGGACTGGGGTCGGCTGCTGCTGCGCTGGCCGGCGCGGGCGGGCCTCGGCGACGGCCGGCCCGTCGGCACGCCGCCAACCCGGCTGACCATCCTGGTGGAGCGGGCCGCCTCAACCCTGGCGCTGGGCCGGCTGATCCGCCGCGACGCCGAAGGACTGGAACGGCAACTGCACCACACCCTGCTCACCGGCCTGCTCGACCACTCCCGGCCGGTGGACGAGATCGCCTTGCGGGCGCGGGCGCTGGGGGTGCCCCTGGAGCGTCGGCACCTGATCGGCGTCATGGTCCGGCTCCGCCGCGACACCCCGGCCGAGCACGCCGGACCGGGCGAGGGCGGCCTGGCCGACGCCGAGGCCGGCCCGGCCCGGCTACGTGACCTCGCCGAGGCGGTCGGCCAGGCGCTGCGGGAGGCGAAACTGACCGGGCTGACCAGCCCCGTCGACGACCAGGCGGTGGGGATCCTGCTCGCCCTGCCGGACGCCGCCGCCGAGGACCGCGCGCTGGCCGCGTTCGCCACCGCGCTGCGCCGCCGCCACCCCGACCAGCCGGCGCGCGTGCTCGTCGCCGCCGGGTCCGGGGTGGCGAGCCTGCGGGAGGTACGCCGCTCGCTGGTCGAGGCCCGCCAGGTCGCCGAGGCCGCCCGCCGGGACAGCCGTGACCTGCCGGTCTTCCGGCTGCCGCACGTCGGGCTGGCCGGACTGCTGCACCTGTTGCGCGACGAGCCCCGGTTGCAGACCTTCGTCGAACGGGAACTCGGCGCGCTGCTGGCCCACGACGCCCAGCACCCCCGGGAGCAACTGCTCGGTACCCTGCGTGCCTACCTGGAGCAGGGCCGTAACAAGTCGGCCGGCGCGGTCGCCGCGCACCTGTCCCGACCGGCCTTCTACGAACGGCTGGCCCGGATCGGCCGGATCCTCGGCGTCGACCTCGACTCGGTCGAAGCCTGCCTCTCCCTGCACGTCGCCCTGCTGGCCCTCGACGCCATCCGCACCCCCTGACGCACCTCCCCGCCCCGCCGCCCTTCCGCCCCGCCGCCCTTCCGGCCCGTGCCCGCCCGGCCCGTGCCCGCCCGGCAGGTCTCCGGTGATCAAGAGAAATGCGTCAGATTCCGTCGGCGGGGTGACGCGAACCTCTTGATCACCGCCCGCGCGGCCTGCCCGTCGACCGCGATCAAGAGGTTCGCGTCAGATTTCGCTGGCCGGGCGACGCATTCCTCTTGATCACCGTCCGACCGTCCGACCCCCCGCCCGGCGGGTTCGCCGTGATCAAGAGGAATGCGTCAGAATTCGCCGCCCCGGTGACGCGAACCTCTTGATCACCGGGGTGATGGGGGCCTGGCGAGGTGGGCGGGGTGGGCGAGGGGGAGTGGGGTCAGGTCAGGGTGTCCAGGGTCTTGGCGTAGGCGGCGGGGACGTGGTGGGGGCCGGCGGGGGTGAAGACGTCGGAGGTGGCCGCCGTCGACCAGGCGGCGGCGGGGACCGCGTCGACCAGGGCGCGGACCACCGGGGCGTCACGCCACTGGTCCTGGGCGGCCAGCAGGCTCAGCGCGACCACCGACTCCTCCACCTCGCCGACGCACTCGAACGGCTTGTGCCCGTCCACGCCGAGCAGTTCCCGGTAGCCGGGGATCTGCGTCTCGTCGGCCAGCAGGTCACCGCCGAAGATGCCGACCACCCGGTCCCGGGGCATGAACGGGGCCATGGCGAGGAAGACGAACCGGCACTTCGGGCAGTCGCGGCACCAGCGGGCGCTGGCGTCGCGCAGCTTGAACGCGGCGTTGCAGCTGGTCACCACCGCGTCGTACCGGTCGATGGTGGCGAACAGCCGGGCGATGTGCAGCTCCGACAACGGGCGCAGCAGCGAGAAGTACGGCTCGGTGAGCCCCGCGTGCCCGGCCAGCGCCGCCCGCAGCAGCCCCTCGGCCTCGACCCCCTTCGACCACTGGTGGTTGATCTCGTGACCGTTCCAGATCAGGTTCGGGTCGGACGCGGAGCGCTCGTTGGACATCACCACCGGCCCGAGCCCGTGCAGCACGGCGGTGGCGACCGCGATCAGCGAGTTGATCGCGGTGACCGGGATGTGCCCGTTGCGTGCCCCGGCCGCGTTCAGGTCGAACAGCACCGGGTCGAGCCGCCGGCGGGCGGCCAGCGCCGGCAACCCGGACGCCTCGTTCACCGCGACGATCACGTGGTTGGGGTTGACCGAGAACGGCACCGGGTCGAAGCCGCCCCGGCGCAGCGCCTCCAGGCTGACGATGGAGTCCTTGCCCCCGCCGACGGCCGACAGCGGACGCCTGTCGGAGTCGTCGTACACCCGGGGTGGCGGGACCTCGCCGGCCGGCACCTCGGGACGCAGCTCCAGCACGTGCGGGAGCTGGTTGCGGTAGGCGTACTCGGCGAGGCCCTTGGTGTAGACGGCGGTGACCAGCGCGGTGGCGGCCCCGCCCAACGGCGTCGGCAGCACCAGGCGCGGCGGGGCGGCGGCCTTGTAGTAGCTGACCCCGGCCACCACGTGCAGCAGTTCCAGGACCCGGCCCAGGGTGGCCAGCGTCTGCGCCGACGGCGGCGTGGCCGGCACCGGCAGCGTGATCACCTCGGTGAACCGCTGCTCGCCGTCGGGGCCGGTCAGGAGGTAGTCGAACGACGCCGCGCCGGTGGCGGGCTCGAACGCGTACGACGGGAAGGTGAAGGCGTCCATCCGCCGGAGCTGCTCGTTGGGCACACGCCATACTAGGCCCTGGTTCGTCCGGCCGGGTCCGCTGTGCCGGACCGGGCCACCGCACCACCGTCGACACCCGAGGGAGAGTTCGTGCGCCTGTCCGATCTGCGCGGCCGTACCGTCGCCGTCTGGGGGGCCGGCCGGGAGGGCCGCGCCGCCGTGACCGCCATCGCCGCGCACGGCCCGGCCGACCTGGTCGCCGTCGACGACAGCGCGAACTTCCTCACCGTGGCCTGGGAGGGCCCGCTCGCCGAGGCCGCGCCGCTGGTCACCGGGGAGGAGGGGTTCGCCCGGCTGGCCGCCGCCGAGATCGTGGTCCGGTCGCCGGGGGTGCCCAACACCCACCCGTGGCTGGTCGAGTTGCGGGCGCGGGGGGCGACCGTGACGCAGGGCACCGCCCTGTGGATGGCCGACCATGCCGACCGGACGATCGGGGTCACCGGCAGCAAGGGCAAGTCGACCACGTCCAGCCTGATCAGCCACCTGCTCGCGGCGGTGGACCGGCCCAACGTGCTGGGCGGCAACATCGGCGTGCCCACCCTCGACCTGCCCGAGGCCGAGCTGTACGTGCTGGAGCTGTCCAGCTACCAGTGCAGCGACCTGACCGACTCGCCCCGGGTGGCGGTGGTCACCGCGCTGTTCCCCGAACACCTGGACGCGCACGGCGGCGAGGCCGAGTACTACCGCGACAAGCTGAACCTGATCGCGTACGGCCCGCGCACCGTGGTGGTCAACGGTAACGACCCGCGCCTCGCCCTGGAACTGGGCGACCGGGCGGCGGTGCGCGCCGGCCTGCCCGACTCCGTGCACGTCGCCACCGGCCCGGACGGCACCGACAGGTTCCACCTCGGCGACCGGCCGCTGTTCGCCCGGGGGGTGCTGCCGTTGGTCGGCCGGCACAACGCGGGCAACCTCTGTGTGGCGCTCGCCGTGCTCGACGCGCTCGGGGTCGACGTCGTCGCCCACAGGGACACCCTGGCGGTGGCGGTCGCCGGGTTCCACGGGCTGGCCCACCGGCTCACCGAGATCGTCGACCCGTCCGGCCTGACCTTCGTCGACGACACCCTCGCCACCAGCCCGTACGCGGCGATGCACGCGATCGACGCGTACGACGGGCGGCCGTTGACGGTGATCGTCGGCGGCACCGACCGGGGGTTGGACTACACCCCGCTGGCCACCCACCTGGCCGAGCGGGAACTGACCGTGATCGGCATCCCGGACAGCGGTCCCCGGATCGTGGCGGCGCTGGCCGGACTGCCGAAGGTGCGTACCGAAACGGTGGACGACCTGGCGGACGCGGTCCGGTTGTCGCGGGCGGTGACCCCGACCGACGGGGTGGTGCTGTTGTCCCCGGCGGCGCCCAGCTACGGCCGGTTCCGCAACTTCGAGCACCGGTCCGAGGTGTTCGCCGAGGCGATCCGGGCCACCGCCGCCGGCTGAGCCCGCCCGCGCCGCCGGTGCCGTCCGGCCGCGCCGCCCGCCCGGCTGCCCACGCCGCCCGCCAGACCGTGCCGCCCGTGCCGGTCGGGTGACGTCGTGTCAGGCGGGGGCGGCGGTCGGGCGACACAGTGGCAGTTGTCGGCGGCCGGCCGGGGTGGCAGCGTGCGAGGCACGCGAACCCCGCCGCGGAAGGGTGTGCCGATGACCGCCGACGACCTGCTGGCCCGACACCGGGCCGTGCTCCCGTCCTGGATGCCGCTCTACTACGCCGAGCCGATCGAGCTGGTCGCCGGGTCCGGCCGCCGGGTCACCGACGCCCAGGGGCGCAGCTACCTGGACTTCTTCGGCGGCGTGCTGACCAACATGATCGGCTACGACATCCCGGAGATCCGCGAGGCGGTGGAGCGTCAGCTGCGGACCGGCCTGGTGCACACCTCCACCCTCTACCTGATCCGGCAGCAGGTGGAGCTGGCCGAGAAGATCGTCCAGGTCGCCGGTATCCCGGACGCCCGGGTCTTCTTCACCAACTCCGGCACCGAGGCGAACGAGGCGGCGCTGCTGGCCGCCACCAGCTACCGCCGCTCGCACCAGATCCTCGCCGTCCGCAACAGCTACCACGGCCGGTCGTACGCGACGATGGGGATCACCGGCAACCGGAGCTGGACGGCCAGCGCGCACAACCCGCTCCAGGTGGCCTGGCTGCACTCCGGGGAGCGGCTGCGCGGGCTGCTCGCCCGGCTGCCCGCCGACGACCGGATCGACGCCGCCGTGGAGGACCTGCGCGAGGTGCTCGCCACCCAGACCAGCGGCGACGTGGCCTGCCTGATCGCCGAGCCGGTCCAGGGGGTCGGCGGTTTCGTCGCCCCGCCCGACGGGCTGTTCGCCGGCTGGCGCAAGGTGCTCGACGAGCACGGCATCCTGCTCATCTCCGACGAGGTGCAGACCGGTTGGGGGCGCACCGGCGCGCACTTCTGGGGCTACCAGGCGCACGGGGTCACCCCGGACCTGCTCACCTTCGCCAAGGGCATCGGCAACGGCTTCGCGCTGGCCGGCGTGGTCGGCCGGGCCGAGATCATGGAGTCGGTGCCGGCGATCAGCTTCTCCACCTTCGGCGGCAACCCGCTCTGCACCGCCGCCGGCAACGCCGTCCTGGACTACCTGCGTGACCACGACCTCCAGGCCAACGCCGCCCGGGTGGGCGCGATCCTCGTCGACGGCCTGCGGGCCGCGGTCGCCGACCTCGACGGGGTGGCCGAGATCCGGGGCCGCGGGCTGATGCTCGCCGTGGAGTTCGTCCAGCCGGGTGGCACGGAGCCCGATCCGGCGCTAACCGGCCGGGTCGTCGAGGCGTGCCGGGCCGGCGGCCTGCTGGTCGGCAAGGGCGGCCTGCACGGCAACGTGGTGCGGATGGGTCCACCGTTGACCCTGACCGAGGCCGAGGCCCGGGAGGGGCTGGCCATCCTGGTCGAGGCGATCCGGTCGACGGTGGCGGCGGAGGCGGCGCGGTGAACGGGGAGACCCGGCGGACGTCACCCGGCCCGCAGGCCGCGCCCACCGTGGACGGTGCCCGGATCGGGCACTTCGTCGACGGTGAGCGGATCGACGGGACGTCCGGCCGGCACGGGGACGTGTTCGACCCGGCGACCGGTCGGCGTACCGGACTCGTGGCGCTGGCCGACGCGGCGGACGTCGCGGTGGCGGTCGAGGCCGCCGGGCGGGCCGCCCGGAGCTGGCGGGACGCCTCGCTGGCCCGCCGCACGGCGGTGCTGTTCGCCTTCCGGGAGCTGGTCCACGCCCGCCGGGACCGGCTCGCCGAGGTGATCACCGCCGAGCACGGCAAGGTGCTCGCCGACGCCGCCGGCGAGGTGCAGCGCGGCCTCGAGGTGATCGAGTACGCCTGCGGTATCGCCTCGGCACTGCGCGGACGGTTCAGCGAGAACGTCTCCACCGGGGTCGACTCGTACAGCCTGCGGCAGCCGCTGGGGGTGGTGGCGGTGATCTCGCCGTTCAACTTCCCGGTGATGGTGCCGCTGTGGTTCGTGCCGGTGGCGGTGGCCTGCGGCAACGCGGTGGTGCTCAAGCCGAGCGAGAAGGACCCGGGTGCGGCGCTGCTGCTGGCCGAGTGGTTCGTCGAGGCGGGCCTGCCGGCCGGGGTGCTCAACGTGGTCAACGGCGACGCCGAGGCGGTCGACGCGCTGCTGGACCATCCCGACGTGCGGGCGGTGTCGTTCGTCGGTTCCACCCCGGTCGCCCGGCACGTGCACCGGCGCGCGACGCTCACCGGCAAGCGGGTGCAGGCCCTCGGCGGGGCGAAGAACCACCTGGTGGTGCTCCCGGACGCCGATCTGGACCTGGCCGCCGACGCGGCGGTCAACGCCGGGTTCGGCTCGGCGGGCGAGCGGTGCATGGCGATCTCCGCGCTGGTGGC
>NZ_JBMDWU010000112.1:0-2708 GCF_048594385.1 Micromonospora sp.
CGGCCCCGCCCCCCGCACCGGCGACCGGGAAGCTGCTCACCCGGATCGACGGGGCCCCCGCCGCCGCCCCCGCCCCCGCGCAGCCGGCGGCCGGCACCTGGGTGGTCCTGCACCACGGCGAGCGGGACGGCCCGGGAGCGGCCACCGTGCGGGCCCTGCGCGCCGACGGGGCCCGGGTCGTCGAGGTGCTGCCCGAGCCACCGGCGTCGGGCCTCGGGGTCGACCAGCGGGTCGTCCCGGAGCCCGACGAGCCGGCGTTCCAGCAGCTCTGGGCGGAGCTGACGGACCCGGTCGCCGGGGTGGTGCACCTGTGGAACACCGGCCCGACCCGACCGGAAGCCACCGAACTGCGCCTGGGCCTCTACTCCTGCCTCGCCGCCCTGAAGACCCTCGGCCAGCGGCAGCGCTCCGGGCACTTCCTGGTCGGCACGGAACACGGCCAACCGGTGGCCGACGGCGACACCCCGGTGCCGGCCCGCGCCGCGCTGTGGGGCCTCGTCCGCACCGCCGCCGTCGAGTACCCGGGGCTGCGGCCCCGCCTCGTCGACCTCGACCCCGCCTCGGCCGCCGCCCTGCCGGCCGAGTTGGGCGACGGGGGGCCGGTGGAGACCGGCTACCGCGCCGGGGTACGGCACGTGCCGGTCCGCGTGCCCCTGGGCGCGTCCGACGGTGGCCGGCCGCCGGTCCGGCCGGGCGGCCGTTACCTGATCCTCGGCGGTCACGGCGGACTGGGCCTGGCGGTGGCCCGCCGCTTCGCTACCGACGGCGCCGGCCTGGTCGCCCTGGTCAGCCGCTCCGGCGGCACCGGCACCGACGACGGGACCGTCCTGGCCGGCATCGAGTCGTACGGCTGCCGGGTGGTCTCGTTCGCCGCCGACGTCGGCACGCCCGGCGCCCTGGCCGAGGTGGTACGGGAGATCCGCCACCGCTTCGGTGACCTGCACGGCGTGGTGCACGCCGCCGGCGCGCTGAAGGACGGCCTGCTGCGCGGCACCACCGCCGGGGACGTGGCCGAGGTGCTGCGCCCGAAGGTCGACGGCGCGCACGAGCTGGCCGCCGCCGTCGCCGGCACCACGCTGGACTTCGCCGTGCTGTTCGCCTCGGTCTCCGGCACCTTCGGCAACCTCGGCCAGGGCGGGTACGCCGCCGCCAACGCCTACCTCGACGCGTTCGCCCACGCCCGGGGCAACCCGTGGACCAGTGTGGACTGGGGGCTGTGGGGTGAGGTGGGCATGGGCACCTCCGTCGCCGAACAGCTCAGGCGTCGTGGCGTCCGGCCGCTGGGCACCGTCGAGGCGCTCGACGCGTTGATGACCGTCCTGCGCGACGACGTCCGGCAGGTCGTCATCGCCCACCCCGACGCCGCACCGGCCGGCGGGTCCGTCGGCACCGGGGAGACGCCGGGTGCCGGCACGCCTTCCGCCCGCCCGGCCCCCGCGTCGCCGGCCCCCGCCCACCCGGCACCGACCGCCGCCGGGCCGGGTGCGTCCCCGGGCGGTTCGTCCGGCAGCGCCGACACCGACGACGGGCGCACCGAGGACGGGCTCGCCGACTTCCTCGCGGAGCGGCTGGGCCTCGGCGACCTCGACCGGACCGCCCCGCTGACCGACTACGGCATCAACTCGATCCTGAGCGTCGAGCTGGCCGAGGAGCTGTCCCGGCGGTGGGCGGTCGCCCTCCCGGCCACCCTCTTCCTGGAGTACGGCGACTTCGCCGAGCTGGCCGGGGCGCTCGCCACCCGGTACGGCGCCCGGCCACCCGCCCCGCAGCCGGCACCGGCCACCGCGGCGTCCCCGCCGGCCCCCGCCGGGCCCTCCCCGACCGATGCCGCCTCCCCGACCGATGCCGCCTCCCCGGCTTATGCCGCCGCGCCGGTCGAACCGGTCGAACCGGTGTCCCCGCCGACGCCGCAGGCCACGCCGGCAACGGTGTCGGCACCGCTGTCCGTGCCAGGCCCGGTCTCCGGGACCGTGCCGGGCGCCGCCGCGGGACCGGCTCCCGCCACCGGGCCGGCGCAACGGCGGGCCGGCGACATCGCCGTGGTGGCCGTCTCCGGCGACCTGCCCGGCGGACGCGACCTGGCCGACCTGTGGCCGATGCTGCGCGCCGGCACCGACGCCTTCACCGAGATCCCGGCGGAACGCTGGAACATCGACGACCACTACCAGCAGCGCGGCCCCGACATGACGGGCACCTACTGCCGCAGCGGCGCGTTCGTCGCCGGGATCGACCGCTTCGACCCGAAGTTCTTCGGCATCGCCGTGCGGGAGGCCGAGGAGATGGACCCGCAGCAGAAGCTGCTGCTGGAGCACGCCTGGTCGGTGGTGGACGACAGCGGACTCGCCGGCCGGCGGGACATCGGCGTGTTCGTGGGGGCCACCTACACCCATCACCGCGACGCGCAGGGGCTGTCGGCCGTCGGCCCGCACACCGCCCTGGGCTCGATGAACGCCGTACTGGCCAACCGGATCTCCTACGCGCTGGACCTCACCGGCCCCTCGCAGACCGTCGACACGCTCTGCTCGTCGTCTCTGGTCGCCCTCCAGCAGGCGGTGGTCAGCCTGCGCACCGGGCAGTGCGGCGCGGCCATCGTCGCCGCCTGCCACGTCGGGCTGACGCCCTGGTACTACCGCAGCCTCAGCCAGCTCGGCGCACTGTCGCCGACCCGGCCCCGGCCGTTCGACGACCGGGCCGACGGCTTCGTGCCC
>NZ_JBMDWU010000113.1:0-14278 GCF_048594385.1 Micromonospora sp.
CAACAGGGAACGACAACTGGCTCCAGCGTGACCGACTCACATCCCCCAGCCGGCTCTTCGGAGAAGTCACTTCCCGGACCCGCCGCCACCCAGGATAGAACTCTCCTCCCAGCTGCGTCTTGACACAGAGGGGAGCCATGAGAGGGTGCCTCAGTTGTCCATCTCCGGCGAAACAGGAACTTCGCTCACCAGCAGAACCCACGGCTGTCGGCGGGTGCCGTCGGCGCTCGGCTACGGCGAGCGGCCCTGTCGGTGTGCCTACCTCACTCTCGCGCTGTTCTACCCGTGCTGGTCGGGGGTGTTGAGGATCAGCAGGAACCGGGCTTTGGTGTCGGTGTCGGCGAGTGCGAGCGTCTGGTCCAACACCGCCTGCGCGGCCATCTTCGGTGGCGTGGGCGTGCGTCGGTGTTCCCAGCCGGAGACGGCCGCGTCGCTCGCTCCCAGCCGTTGAGCGAAGTCGTGGACGGTCATCCGTAGCGCCTCCCGCAACGCGCGGACCTCCCGCTCGGTCCACCGACCGACGACCACCGCCTCACACTGGCACCTTCTCGGCTCCGCCGGTGCGCTCGGTTGTCCCTGAACGGTGGGAGCGATGAGGCGGGCAGCGCGTTGCCGACGCTCGCGGTCACGTGCCGATGCCCGCTGCTCGTGGAAGTCCCGCACCAACGCGGCGACCTGGTCGAAGGCGGCCAATAGCGCCCCGTTGGCACCGACCACGTCGTCGGCGTCGCACCAGAAACCCCGGATGCTCATGTCCCGACCGGTCTCAGCGTTGGCCAGCGTGCTGCGCGAGTAGCAGATCCGCTTGGCCAGTTGCGCCTGCGTCATCCCGGCAGCGGCACGCCATCCGGCCAGCTGCCGGCCAAGATCCTTACGATGCTCGGCCACCAGCCCCGGGATGATCCCGTCCACCGAGCCGAACCCTCTCGGCAGGACCGGCGCAGACCCCACTCCCCCACCCCGTCGGGTCGACTGCACACCTACGGTCATCGACGCCCCCACCGGCCCGCGAATCGCCACCCGGAGGACCAGCCAGCCACGGCGAGAGAACCAACCGGCAAAAGTACAGAGTCGTCTGTCACGGCGGTGAACGGCCAGATGCGCGCACCGAGCTGCCCACCCAGGACAAAGGCCTGGTCGTCAGCACCGTCGAAGCGCCCCACCGCGAACGCGGTCGTCTCGACGTACAACCTCACCGGCAACGCCGCCGCCCCCGCAGCGGCGGCCGGTAGCCCACGACTGACATTCCACCGGGCCACTGCGACACCAACAGACCCAACGAGCGCGGCCACAAGCCGACCGACGGGCGCTCCCCATCCGAAGATCATTGAGCCCGCACCTCGATGTGGAATTCACCGACAGCCAGGTGGGTCAGGTCGGGCAGCTGCTCCTCGGTGAGGATAACCCCGTACAGGTTCGCGAGAGTGGTCTTCAGGCCACGCAGCGAGTTACCCCGCAGGTCAGCACCGTGGAGCTGACTCGATTCCAGTTCGAGGCGAGCCAGCTGGCACGATCGCAGTACGACCTTGGGGAGCCTGCAGGAGGACCAAGTGGCGTCGGTGAGGATGCAGTCGACGAACGCAACCGCTCCGCTGGCGGCGACCCGGCTGAAGGTGGCGTAGTCGAAGCGGCAGCCGTCGAACAGGACATCCTTGAGACGGACATCGGTGAGCCGGGCACCGGTGAACCGCGACCCGGTGAGGACACTCCGCTCGATGCTGAGCCCGGACAGGGCCGCGCCGGAGAAGTCGCTGCGGACGATCTCGCAGCCGAAGACCGTTCCCCCTTCCCAGGAGCTCTCACTGAGGCCCGAACCGGTGATCCGGCTACCCCGAACACGGACCGCGTCGAGGACGGCACCCCGCCAGGAGACGTCATCGACATGAGCGTCGGTGAGATCAGCACCGGGCTCGGTGGTGCTGTCGAGGTCGTCAGGGTCGAGATCGGGAAGCAGGATCGTCACGTCGCCGACTGTGGTGGTTCGCATGGGTCCTCTACCTGTTGAACGGCCGCGCGGGAGGTCGCACCACGTGGCCGGGGGTCTGCCGCATCAGCGGATCACTTCGTCGTCTTGTTCCAGTTGTCCCAGCTCGGCCGGTTGCCAAGCCTAGCCGCTTTGATCAACACTGTCCGTTATTGCGGGGTCGCGGATACGCAGGCGGCTGTCGCTGGCACAGCACCGCGTGAGCGCCTATCGGTCGGTCGAAGCGCCCGACACGGGGTAATTACTCGGTGCCCAATGCTCGATGTCGATGTCCTTAGCGACGGATAGAGCCAGCGACCGAGGTCTGCTCCGGCTCCAACCGCCCATGGAGCTACCCGATGCCGTTTACAGGCGAATCGACGCAGCCCGCTCTAACTGCCAGGTAGCGCGGCGCGACTGGTGGTCAAGGCGGCGACACGTTCGTCGAGTCGGGCACCGTTGCGGCTGTCGCCGAGTACGTTGCGGACGGCCCGGACCCGGTCGAGGCCAGTGCCGTACCAGTCGGTGTGTAAGGCATCGATGGCCTGGTTGAGGTAGTCGGCAGCCCGATCACCGTCATCGCCATAAGCGTTGGCAAGGTCGGCGAGGACTACGCTGCGCTGTTTGGCACCGGCCCCTGGGAGAGCGGCGAGTGCCTGATCCAGCTGGGTGGCGGCTTCCCCGTGGTCGCCATCGGCAAGGGCGGCGTAACCGGCGAAGGAGTGCAGACGCGTGTTGTCGTAGAAGTCGAGCCATTCAGGCGGCACCGGGCTGCCATCAAGCGCCTTCGCTGCCAGATCGATGTGATGGCGGCTGGCCGCCGCTGCTCCTGCCCGGCCCTCGACCTCCGAGGCGACGCAGTGCAACCAGGAGCGGACCAGGGGGCTGACGCCGTGCCAGGTGTGTTGGAGGGCTGCGTTGGTCAGCGTGCGGGCCTTCGCGGGATCGTGGCCGAAGGCGGGGATGAACGCCATGTGGCCGAGAACAGCTGCGGCCAGCGCATGGTCGCCGGCTTCGCGGGTGGCAGCGAGGGCGACGTCGTAGCAGCGTTCGGCGACGGCGGGCTGGCTGAGGTCGAAGAAGGCGAGTCGGGCGGTGAGCAGTGCGGATTCCGCGAGCGCTCCGGCGAGACCAGTCCGGTCGGTTCCGGTTGCGGCACGGAGGAGCCCGATGCCGAGCTGAGTGTGGGCGTAGGCGGCCTCGTACAACGGCCGGGCCGGGCTGGTCCAGTACAGCTCTCGCTGACAGTGCACGATCTGCCGGTACGAGTCGGGGTCGACGGTCTTGCCGCCGGCGTGTGCGGCGTGGGGATCGAGTGATAGCAGCGGCGCGACCAAGGGCAGCATGCTGGCACCGACGAGCGCGCGTAGTACGGACGCCCGGTCCCAGCCGTTGCCGTTGTCGTCTCGGGTGAGCATGTCCCACAACCTCCTGAGCTCGTGCAGTGTTTCCGCGGCCGGGCGTACGGCCAGTTCATCGGGGGTGAGCAGGCCGAGGTCGCTCGCTGGCTTACCGAAGATCGCGACCAGGTGCTTGCGGTAACGCGGGTCTGGCCACCGTTCCCCGGTCTCCCAGCGTCGCACCGTGTTGGCGTTGAGCCCGGTGTCGGTCTCGCCTACGCGGCTCATCTCGGTGCGGATGCGTTCGGTGGTCTCCTCGTAGGACCAGCCGCGTTGGAGTCTCTCCCACGCGAGCTGCCGGTTCGGGGAATAGCGCCGTCCCGCCATCGCGCACCTCCGGACATCGCCTGTCGACGTGGATCACGCTAGCCACTGCCGCTACAGGTCGTCACTACCTGGTTGCGACTGGACGGGTAGTGGACGGTACCGGCCCACGGCGGGGAACGGTTCGCTAGAGCTGGACATCGAACGCCGCCGCTGCCGGTGGCACCGGTGTCCACCGATGACCGTCAACGGCATGAGGTTCATGGTGGTCGTACTGATCAGGACTGACAAGGCGTCGCCCCAGCTGGGTTCAGATGCCGTGATGGCTGTCGGCGCAAGTCCCGTGAGGTTGGTCCCTCGCCTGCGCACCGCCGTCGAGCCTGCGCAGGCGGGTGATCGGCGGGGTGCTCCCAGCCGCCGCCTCCCGGTGGCGGACCTGCCGGTCTTCCGGTGGGTCCGCCACACCGCCGGCCGACTCCGCAGACCTGGCGCATGTCCTCGGCGATCACGGCGCGGCATGGGCGGGTCGGAAGCGGGACCGCGATGAAGGTCTACGTCTCCCGTAACGCCGCTACGACAGCCACCGGTTCGACAAGATCCGAACGACCGGGCGCCCTGCCGGTAATCGATCAGACCACGCCTTCCCAGGTAGACCCACCCCTGTACACGCACGTCTGGCGTCGGCTCTTCGAGCAGAGCCCGGGAAGGGAGGAGCAGCGATGATGTCTCGTGTTGTGGTCACCGGAGCGGCCGGTTTCATCGGCTCGCACCTGGTCGACGCGCTACTGGGCAGAGGAGTCAGGGTTGTCGGCCTGGATCGGCGGCGGGTCGGTGAGCACGCCCTCGCGGACGAGAACCTGGCCGAGGCGGTCGGCAGCCCCCTGTTCACGCCGTACTGCCTGGACCTGGCCGTCGACCAGTTGGACGATCTGGTGGCTGGCTGCGACACCGTCTTCCATCTCGCCGCGCGGCCGGGTGTACGGCCGTCGTGGAGTCGCGAGTTTCTCGACTACACCCAGACCAACGTGCTCGGCACACACCGGTTGCTGGAGGCCTGCGCCCGCCAGGGGGTGCGCCGGCTGGTCGTCGCCTCGTCGTCGAGCGTCTCCGGTCCGGCCGACCGGCCCAGCCGCGAAGACGACCCACCTGCCCGGTCTCCCCCTACGGCGTGAGCAAGCTGGCCGCGGAACAGCTGTGTCTCGCCTACGCCCGGCGAGCTGACAGCCCACTCAGTGCCGTCGCGCTGCGCTACTTCACCGTCTACGGGCCTCGGCAGCGGCCCGACATGGCGATCGACCGAATTCTCTATCGAGGGATGTGGCCGGTTGGTGCCGCAGCGGCCAGGACGTTGGGTCCTTGGTAACGGCGGCGGCGATCGGTGTCGGCTGGAGCCAGCTCGCGTGACCCGCTCGCCGCCGCCGCGCCGATCAGACAGAGAAGCGGGGAGTCATGGCTACGTATCTCGGCGGCGGGCAGATCGAGGAGGCGCAGGCCCGTTCTGGCAAGACACGTCGTGTCCTGCGCCAACGGCCGATGCTTGGCCTGCGACGTACTGAGTCCGTGTCCCGCGCGCGAGCGGGCTACGGCCGCCTTCTTCCGGTCGCTGCGGTTGCCCCGACGCACGCCCGGTGCATCCCGTCCCGAGTTGTGCGGTGCCCGCCGCACCGCCGTGTCGGGCTCGTGGTGGTCGGCGTGACGACAACGCGCATTGCCCCATGCGGCTATCGCTATCGATTCGCTTCACGGCATGCCGAACGAGGCAATTGGAGGCTTCATCGTGGCCCTTGATGCTGTAACTAACTCGGCCAACTCTGCAGGTCAGCTCGGCAGGCAGAACGTCCTCCCTGCCTCTGGTCTGGTCATCGACTCGTTCCGGGACGACTCCGCCTGCTTGATGTCTTCATGGCGGGTCCCGTTGCGGGCTGCCGGGCGACTTGCCGTGCACCACGGCGACCAGTGGTCAGCTGAGATGATCTCTCGGGATCCGAACGCTGATGACCATGTCGTAGCCGCCGCGAAGCGGTCCATCGACCTGCTGAACCGCGTTCGGGTGGACCTGGTCACGGAGATCGACACGTGGGTCGACCGCGTGCTCCACGATCCGGGCACCGGACCGCTGCACACCGAGACGATCGGCTCGGTCATCGACCGGTTGGCCATTGCCTGGGTGCGGTGCCAACGCCTGATCGACCACGAAGCGCAAGAACGGAGCGCCAGCCAGGCCGATGCGGCTTTGCGGCAGTTTCGAGAGCTGGCGCGTGCGTACGACGATCTTGTGCGAGATGTTCGCGAGGGTTGCCGACGGATTCCTCGTTGGCGTGCCCTCAAGAGCTACGGCGAGCGCCGATGAACGTCGCGGTGACGCTCAACGGTGCCGACAACGTCGGCAAGTCCACGAATGCGCAGTGGCTGGCCTCGGCGACACCGGGGATCACCCTGACCGGGACCATCGACCGGTGGGACCCGCAGTGGGCGGAGGTGTCACGGGACGACTTCAGCCGATGGTGGTTCGTCGACAGCACCACTGACGAGCACGTCGATCTCGTGTTCCGTTCCTTCGCCACCCGGTGCCAGGGAGGCGGCAGGTTGGCGTTGGAGGACCGGGGCTACCCGATGCTCGTCGCCACCTGCGCGGCGACGGCCGCGGTGAAGGACGGAACGCCGATCGGTGAGGCCCTTGCCGAGGTAGAAGCCCGAGCGCTCCGATATCTCCCCGTCGACAGACGCGAACTCCACATCCTGCTGCGGCACGATCCTGATCCTTCTGCCGAGGCGCGGCAGGCGTTGGCCCGGGACCGGGCTCCCGCATCCGATCAGTACGCCGCCTACCAGCGCCAACTGGCCGAAGCCATCGAACTCCAAATCCACCGAGGGGACTACCACCGGTTGATCGTGCGTGGTGATCGGCCACTGCTCGATGTTCAGCGTGAGGTTCGCGAGGCCGTCACCCGCTTCGGCGTGCCCGTCACACTGCTGGCTCCGGATCGCGTCGACCGGCTCTGGGTCCTCGCCGGCATGTCCGAGAGCGGAAAGAGCACCGTCGGGGAGTTACTCCGTACCGAGCACGCCGTCACGCGGCTGAAGATCGGATATCTGCTCCGCCTTGCGGCCGACCGGGCCGGCGTGACCGACCCGTACCAGGCGTGGGATGAGCTGACCGAGGCACGGATGCTGTCCGAGGAGATCCTCCGCTTAGCCGCGCTCAATCCCGGCTCCCACCGGATCAGCGTCGAAAGCGCGCATCGCTTCGAAGCAACCAGGCATGTACGGCAGATCTGGGGAGATCGCTGCCAGATCATCTATCTCGATGCGCCGCCGGCAGTGCGTCTGGCCCGTGGCAAAGAATCACCCGATTCGCTAGCGTCTCGGGACGCGACGAAGCAGAACCGGGGCGCCGAGCGCTTCGCGGCGATCGCCGACTCCGTCGTCGACAACACGGGCAGCCTCCTCGCCCTGAAACGAGCGGTCGCCGAGCTGGTTCACCGCACTTCCGGCGACCGACACCCGCCACAACGTGAGACACCGGTGCCGGCGTCCCTGCGACCTTTCCTCGCCGCCTACGCCGCCGAGTTGGTCGACGACGAGACGGCACTGGTCGCAGTCACCGGAAGCCTGGCCTATGGAAACTGGCAGCCGGGCTGGAGCGACGTGGATGTCCTCGTCGTCCGGGACACCCTTCCGGTGCGTTGGCTCGCCAACCGATCGCTCCCACCCACCGGCCCGGACGGGGCGAAGATCGCGCTGTCGGCATTCACCACCAACGAGGCGCGCACCGGCAGGCTGCCACCACGCCTGCTCTACGCGCTGCGGCAGATCGCGCACGACGGCCGGGGAGTGCTGTATCGCCGACCCGGTCTCGTACTCCATGTCCTCGACCGGACCGCCGACGAGTGCGCTGCCCGCGGTGACCTACCGCTGGTCGTCATGACGCTGCGGCGGCTGGCCGCCCGACCCGACACCGATGTCAGGGCGCTCTACAAGCACGTCGTCCTCGCCATGAAGATCATGCTCCGAGCGGACGGCATCGACCTCGACGCCAGCGACGAAGTCCGCCAGGCCTTCGCCGGCCGACATCCCTCCGCCCGCGTCGACCTTCCCTCGGTCACCGACGTCAGCCACGCCGACTGGCGCTCGGACAACGAACTCACGGAACGAATCCGCAGCGCCGCCAGCGACCTGCTGGCCTACGACGAGACCCTCGGCCACACCCGCGACCATGGAAGGACGACGGAAGCCAATGACGGCCACCGCACGTAAGGCGATCACCGCCGACCGAGTAGCCCGACTCGGAGTCGGCGACACCACCCGCCCGGTCAGGATCGTTCACGAACTCGACGGTGTCCGCAGTGACACCGCGCCGGATCGGGTGATGGCCGCCGGTGACAACCTCTGGCGGCTTTGGTGCGAGCATCCCGCCTACCGGCCGCACGACGTGCTGCTCGGCCTGGACGCTGGCGGCATCATCCCCACGCTCGCGGTCTCCTGGGCGAGCGGCAGCCACTACCGCATCGCCTGGAAGATCAACCTCGACCTGCCGGAGAAGCTCGTCTTCCACGAACCTCACGCCCGCCGCCTGGAGGTGTTCGCCTACGGCCGCTTCAAGGGTCAGCGCGTCCTCATCGTGGACGACGAGATCACGACCGGGCTCACCCTCACCAACCTCGTCACCGCGCTCCGCAGTGCCGGAGCCGACGTCACAGGCGTGCTCTGTCTGGTCGAGGACACGACCGGAGACGGGCGGGAGCTGCTCGAACGACACGAGGTCCCGCTGTGCGTACTGACCACGCTCTGACCGACACCGACAGCCCGACCTGTTGGCGGGGCGGACCGACGCTCGTCCGGCGCAATCGGGCCCCGCTTGGCCGACTCCTGCCGTACCGGCGGGCCGCGGGAGAGCTGCCACCACCGAAGGCCGCCCTCGACGCGGTGCACGAAAGCGGCTGGCAGCTCGACCTCGGCGCACGAGGGCTCGGCGACGTACTGCTGGGTCTCGCCCTGGCGCAGGCTCTCCACGAGGCCACCCACGACCGGTACCCGCAGCCGGCATACGTCGGACCCCGCGCGGATCTCCTCGCCCGATGCACCCTGCCACTCACCGTCACCTCCGCGAACGGCCAACACTCGATCGGCACCGAAAACCCGACACCGCGCACCTTCGAAGCCGTTCCCGAGATCCCGCCGACGAGGCTCGACATCGTCGACGCCAACGTCCTCCAGGTGCACGCCACGCTGCCGATGCGCTACTACCTCGACATCGAGCAGACCCTCGGGGTACGGCTGCCTGCTGACAGCGACCCGTGCCCGCGGTTCCGCGCCACGGAGCCCACACCTACGCCCTACCACGTCCTCTTCGTGTCCACCACCAGCCGGCCAGAGCGCAAGGACTACGGCATCGAGAACTTCGCGGCAATCGCGCGCTGCCTCACTGCTCACCGGCCTGACGCGCCCTGGCGGTTCGGCCTGATCGCCGCGCCGGACCGAGCGGCACCACCGTCCGTCGCGCAGATCGAGGTCTTCCACGGTCCGACGGCCGTGGACTGCGTCGATCTGTTCGCTACCGCCGAACTGGTCGTCGGCAACGACACCGGCCTGACCCACCTCGCCGCCCTCACCGAAAGACCGGACGGCACCGGGCCTACCGTCGTCGGCCTGTACGGGCGGCACGCACACACCAAGTGGATTACCGGCTCAACCCGTCACCACGCGGTGGCGACGCCGTTCTCACAGCTCATGTCCATCGCCGACGCGTGCCCCGTCCGGGACGGCTACGACGACACCGTCTGGTCCACCGCCAGCGACCTGCGAGCCGTACCGGCCGAACTGATCGCGCGTTTCGCCGGCCGGTGCGTTGGCTGGTGGGACTCGTGATCCGCGTCGCCCGCCACCGGCGGTTCACCGCGAACCACACCTTCCATCTCGATGTCGGCGCACGCCGACTATTCGTCAAGGCCAACCCGAATCCTGCCGAGGCTGCCGCCGAGATCGCCGGGTACCGGCGGATCCAGCACCACTATCCGCTCCCCGCCCTACACGCGTACCACCGCGTCGGCCGTTGGACCCTGACCGTGTACGACCGACACCGGCCCGACCAGCCCGACACCGGCCTGCTCCTGGACGCCATCACGGCCGGCGACGTCGGTGCCCGCGCCAACCTCGACCACGGGCTCGACGCCATCCTCAACCGCTACCAGCACATCATCGGCACCACGATGCGTCATCTGCCCGCCTCCCAGACCATCGGCAAGCTCTATCGCGACCGTGCCCAACCCGGCGGCCGGATCGACCTGTACTACGGCCACAACCCCAACCTGCTGACGATGCCCGACAGGTCCGCCATCCGCTGCAGCGACCTACACGAGACGACCCTCGTCATCAACGGACAACCTCGACGACTCGACTTCGACGCACTGGTCACCGGTCTCCGCACCGCCCTGCACCCGGACCAGCAGACATGGGCAGCGACGACCCAGGGCGATCCCACCGACGTCAACATCGGCCTGGACGACCAGAACCGACCCGTCTGGTTCGACTACGACACCGCCGGCCTCAACTCCCTCGCGGGGGAGATCGCCTGCTTCCTCTGGTACCAACGGCTACACGCCGCATGGCTCGTGCCGCGCTACAACCCCGGAGCCTTCGCCGACCACCGGCGGGCAATCACCGACGCCGTCAGGCCTCAGGTCCGACTGGCGAGGCTGTCGGCCCGGACGATCACGATCGACTACCAGCACCGGCCGTCGGCAGCGCGCCAGCACACCGTCGCCCGCTACCTCGGTCAGCTCGCCCAACCACTCGCCACCAGCATCGGCACCGACCTGCTCACGTGGCTACGGCCGTACCTCGCCATGCGCCTGCTGGCCGTCTACCCGCTGCACCAGATGGAACCGTCGGACGCCGCGTTGTCGATCGGCTTGCTCGCAGACCTCTACGCGCCCAAAGCCGACCTGGCCCAGCTGCTGGGACTCACCACGACACCTGGGAAGACAGTCCGTGAATCGTGACGTCGCGATCGTGACCGGGGCTGGCGGCGGAATCGGAGCTGCGGTCGCCGCCCGTCTCGCTGCCGACTTCGACCTGGTCCTGGCCCACCGCCACGACGATGACGACCTCGGGGCGGTCGTCGAGGCGGCCCACCAGCACGGCGCACTCACCAGCACGGTCATCGGCGACCTGACACGGTCCAGGACACAGGCGCTGTTCCAATCCACGGTCGACGCCCATGCCGACCGGCTGGTTGCCGTGGTCAGTAACGCTGGCGCATACCCCCGAATCCCCTGGCCCGAACTGGACCTGGACACGTTCCGCAGTCAACTCGAACTCAACCTGGTAACCCACGCCGCGTGCATCCGCGCCGTCACGCCCACCCTGATCGCGAACGGCTGCGGCCGCATCGTTGCCGTCTCCTCGATCCTGACCCAACTCGGCCGCATCGACCTGGCCGGCTACATCGCGGCCAAGAACGGGCTCGAAGGCCTCGTCCGGGCCCTGGCTCGTGAACTCGGCCCGAACAACATCACCGTCAACACGGTGCGCCCGGGCTCGATCGAGGTCCCCGCCGAGCACGCCGTCGTCGACGACCACGCCGCCATGGTGCAACGTCAACTCGACCGGCAGTGCATCAAGCGTCGTGGCCAGCCTGCGGATGTGGCCGCCGCCGTCGCCTTCCTGCTCTCCCCCGCAGCAGGATTCATCACCGGACAGGCGCTTAACGTCGACGGCGGGTGGCACCTTTCGTGAACGGCCAGGTTCTCTGGATACGCCACGGCACCTGCCTCGACGGCCTCTGCCGCCCCCGCGCCCACGCCCGTCCCGACACGCCACTGACGACGCGTGGGACCGCCGAGGTCGTCAGCACAGCCCGCTGGCTGCTCGACCGGAACGCCAAGCCGAACGTGATCCTCACCAGCACTCTTCTGCGGGCGACGATGACTGCCGGCATTCTGGCCGAGATCCTTGATGTGCCGATCGCGCCGCCAGATCCGCTCTACGCGGAGTGGCGCGCGCCCGACTGCGTACTCGGCCTGAGCTCCGAGGAGTACCCGAGCGAATACCAAGCGTGGCGCAGCGAACGCCTTCGTGATCCGGATTCGGCTCTCCCTGGTGGGGAGAGCCTCACCGCGCTACGACAACGCGTGTTGGAAGCCGTATCGCGCGCCCACGAGGCCGCCCAGCGGGGCGTGGCCCTCATCGTGTCGCACCGCGTCTTCATCGGTGCCGTAGCCGCAAACCTGAACGGTGCCCGCAGCCCGCAAGACACTTTCCAGGCAGCCCGGGACTTCAGACTCGGACCGGCGATGGTCTGGCCAGCCTGCCCTACACCGAGAGCAGGGCCTCCTCGTTGGAGATGATGAACTCCTTCAGCGCATCCGGCTTGAGATCCACCGCAGGCAGCTTGTCGATCGCCACCCGGTCGAGCTGGTAGCCGCCACGCGACGGATCAGCGAACTCCTCCCCGGTCCGGGCGTCCTCGTTCAGCTGACGTAGCCGACAGGCGAAGAAGTGCTGGACGGAAACGCCCTCACCAGCGGAGGCGGTGAACAGGAACACCTGGGCGAACCGGTCCGCCTCGGCACCGAGCTCCTCGTGCAACTCGCGGCGAAGCGCGGCCTCCAGGGAGACATCCGTCGACTCCAGGCCGCCGCCCGGAGTTGTCCAGTACGGTGCCTGGCCGGGCTTGATCCGCTTGATCAGCACGAGACGGTCGTCCTCATCCAGAAGAACGGCCCGCACCGACCTACGTACGATCTGACGCACGACTTGCCCCTATCCGCGCCCGGGAATCACTAACCGTAGCGAAAAGTACCCGGTTGCGGTTTTGGGCGCGCAACGAGGTACCTGGCAAGCCGCCGCACCCGCCGACAGCGCGTCAGGCAGTTGATCCGTCTCTCCACCAACACGCCACCAGTCCACCGGCAGCAGGAGCGGTCCAACGGCTCCCGAGCACCCACCGAGACACCGAGCCACCAACAGAAACGCCAAAAGGCTCCGACCCAGGGTGAAACCCCAGGTCAGAGCCTTTTTGGTGGTGCGCCGCCAGGGACTCGAACCCCGAACCCGCGGATTAAGAGTCCGCTGCTCTGCCAGTTGAGCTAGCGGCGCTCGTTGGCAACGGAGAGAACACTAGCACGGGCCATGAGCGGGGTTCCAATCCGATACCCGGCTCCACCCTTCGGGCGAGCTTATCGGGCAAAAGTGAACACATCCCCCCGACAACACACGTCCGGCATCGAGCTGGTGGCCGCCATGGGGCACGATGTCCGCCAGGCACGCGAGAACAGAGGTGGGGATGGGCAGGTTCACGCGGGGCGGGGCGATGGCGGGCGCTCTGGTCCTGGCGGCGTCGCTGGCTCTGGCCGGTTGCGGCGGCGACCAGAAGAAGGAAGCCGAGTTCGTCGGCGGCACCGTGGCCACGCCGAGCGCCGGGGAGGCGACTCCGACGCAGCCCGGTGGCGCGTCGCCGTCCGCGCCGACGGCGGCCGACCTGACGGTCAGTCCGGCGAACGGGGCGAAGGGCAGGCCGGTCAGCACCGAGATCAGCGCCGACCTCCCGGACGGCGGAAAGATCTCCTCGGTCACCCTCACCACGGGTGACGGCAAGCAGGTCGGCGGGAAGATGCGTCTGGACGGCAGCTCCTGGGTGCCGTCGTCGGCCCTGAAGTACAACACCAGATACAAGGCCACGGTGACCGGCACCGGCGCTGACGGCCAGCCCCGGCAGGGGGTGAGCACGTTCACCACGATGGCCAAGCCGAACTCGATGATCGGCTCCGGCCTGTACCTCTTCGACGACCGGACGTACGGCGTGGCCATGCCGGTGGTGGCCGAGTTCAGCCCGGGTATCCCGCAGAAGGACCGGGCGGCCGTCCAGAAGCGGATGTTCGTCAAGACCGATCCACCGCAGCCGGGGGCCTGGCACTGGGTCTCCAACGGCACGCAGGCGTACTACCGGGCACCGGAGTACTGGCAGCCGGGGACGACGTTGAGCGTCCGGATCGCGCTGGCCGGGATTCCGCTGAGCAACGGCCGGTACGGCAACGTGGACCGGTCGGCCACCGCCAAGATCGGGCGGGCCTTCGAGATGAAGGTGGACAACGCCACCAAGCAGATGGAGGTCTTCCAGGGCGGCCAGCTGATCAAGACGCTGCCGGTCAGCCTGGGCAAGAAGAGCACCCCGTCGTCCAGCGGCACCATGGTGGTGATGGAGAAGAAGGAGAAGACCGTCTTCGACACCATGGACGAACCGGACCCGGCCAACCAGTACCGCACCGAGATCGACTTCGCTCAGCGGCTGACCTGGGGCGGCGAGTACATCCACGCGGCACCGTGGTCCGAGGGGGTGCAGGGTCGGCGGAACGTCTCGCACGGCTGCGTCAACGTGTCGATGGCGATGGGCAAGTGGCTCTTCTCCCAGACGAAGGTGGGTGACCCGATCACGGTCAAGGGCACCCCGCGCAAGCTCGTACAGGGCAACGGGTGGACGGCCTGGAGCCTGACCTGGGCGGAATTCGTCAAGGGCAGCGCGGTGCCGGTGCCGCAGGGCGGTTCGGGTCCGCTGGTCTGACCGCCGTGTCGGGGGGGGGGCCGGGGCCCCACCCCCACCGGCCCGGCCCGGGGCCGATTGGGAACGCCCCCCCCCCCCCGGGGGGGTTTT
>NZ_JBMDWU010000114.1:0-3428 GCF_048594385.1 Micromonospora sp.
CGGCGGTGGGGACCGGATCGGGGCGGCGGCCGCGGGCGCGGTGGTCGCCGAGGTGCGCGCGGCCGGCGGCACCGTGGTGGCCACCGGGGGCTGCTTCGACCTGCTGCACGCCGGGCACGTGGCGACGTTGCAGGCCGCCCGGCAGCTCGGCGACTGCCTGGTGGTCTGCCTGAACTCCGACACCAGCGTCACCGGCCTCAAGGGCCCCGACCGGCCGGTGATCCCGCAGGGCGACCGGGCCCGGCTGCTCGCGGCGTTGAGCTGCGTCGACGCGGTGGTGGTCTTCGACGAGCCCACCCCGCACGCGACGTTGGGCTGGCTGCGGCCCGACGTCTGGGTCAAGGGCGGGGACTACGCCACCGGCGTCGGTGACGGGCCGGGCCTGCCGGAGGGCGAGCTGTTGCGCCGGTGGGGCGGGGACAGCGTGGTGGTGCCGTACCTGGACGGGCGCTCCACCACCGACATGATCGCGGCGGCCCGGGGTGAGCGCCGGCGCACCGGCCCGGCCGGTGGCGCGCGGCCGGAACCCGCCGGGTCCCGGCCGGCGCATCCGACGACGGAGGGAGCACGATGAGCAGCAGTCCACCCGGTGCCGGTCCGGCCGTCCTGGTCACCGGCGGGTCGAGCGGCCTCGGCGCGGCGGTGGTCACCGCCGTCGCGCAAGCCGGCGGACGACCGCTGGTGCTGGACCGGCGGCCCCCCGACGACGGGGTGCCGTGGATCGAGTGCGACCTGGCCGACACCCGGGCCGCCGAGGACGCCACCCGGGACCTGGCCGAGCGGGTCGGCGGGCTGGACGCGGTGGTGACCGCCGCCGGCATGGACGTGCCCGGCAAACTGGCCGACGTCCCCCGCGACACCTGGGAACGGATCGTCGTGGTGGACCTGCTCGCCACGGTGGCGGTGGTCCGGGCGGCGCTGCCCTACCTGGAGGCGTCCCGGGGCAACGTCGTCACGGTCGCCTCCACCCTGGGCGTCAAGGCGGTCGGGGACGCCACCGCGTACTGCGCGGCGAAGTTCGGGGTGGTCGGGTTCACCCGGTCGCTCGCCGCCGAGCTGGCCGGCAGCGTCGGGGTGACCCTGCTCATCCCCGGCGGGATGCGGACCGCGTTCTTCGACGACCGTGACCCGCAGTACCGTCCGGGCCCGGACGCGAAGCTCAACGACCCGGCCGACACCGCCGCCGCGATCATGTTCGCGCTCTCCCAGCCGCCCGGCAGCGCCGTGCGGGAACTGGTGGTCTGCGCCGAGCAGGAGACCTCGTACCCGTGATCCTGGTGCTGCGGGCGCTCGGCGTCGGTGACCTGGCCACGGCGGTGCCCGCGCTGCGTGCCCTGCGGACCGGGCACCCCGACGAGGAACTGGTGCTGGCCGCGCCGGCCTGGCTGGGTCCGCTCGTCGAACTGGTCGGCGGGGTCGACCGGCTGCTGCCCACCGACGACCTCGGCCCGCCGCCCTGGCCCGTCCCGTCGTCGGCCGGCCGGTGGCCCGGCCCGCCCCCGGATGGCGTGCCGCCGTGGTCCGGGCCGCCGCCGGAGGTGGCGGTCAACCTGCACGGACGCGGGCCGGGGTCGCACCGGATGCTGGCCGGCGCGGGCCGGCTGGTGGCCTTCCGGTGCCCGCCCGCCGGGCACCGCGACGGACCCGACTGGGACGACGACGAGCACGAGGTGGACCGCTGGTGCCGGCTGCTCGACTGGTACGGCATCCCGGCCGACCGCACCGACCTGGCGTTGCACCGCCCGCCGTCCGGCCGGCTGCCGGCCGGGGTGACCGTGGTGCACCCGGGCAGCAAGGTGGAGGCGAAGCGGTGGCCGGCGGACCGGTTCGCCGCGCTGGCCCGGCGGCTGGCCGACCGGGGGCACCGGGTGGTGGTGACCGGCTCGGCCGGCGAACGGGACCTGGCCGACCGGGTGGCGGCCGACGCCGGCCTGCCCCGCTCGGCGGTGCTGGCCGGCCGGACCGACCTGGGTGAGCTGGCCGCCCTGGTGGCCGCCGCCCGGCTGGTGGTCAGCGGGGACACCGGGGTCGGTCACCTGGCCACCGCCTACCGGGTCCCGTCGGTGCTGCTGTTCGGCCCGGTGCCGCCGGCCCGCTGGGGCCCGCCGGCCGACCGGCCGTGGCACCGGGTGCTCTGGGCCGCGGGCGAGGATTGTGCCGCCGGGCCGGGGGTAGGTACGGCGGCGAGATGGGCGGCGCTCCCGGTCGACCGGGTGCTGGCCGCCGTGGACGAGGCCGAGGAAACGGTACGGGTCTGAGGTGCGACTGAGGCGCAGTGATCCGGGTCGGGCGGGCTACGGGCGTCGCCGGCGCGGCAAGGGCTGGACCTTCCTGGACCGCAACGGTGAGCGGGTCCGGGACCCGGACACGCTGGCCTGGCTGTCCGAGCTGGTCATCCCGCCGGCCTGGTCCGACGTGTGGATCGCGCCGTACCCCAACGGGCACATCCTGGCCATCGGCACCGACGCCGCCGGCCGACGGCAGTACCTCTACCACCCGCAGTGGCGGCGCAAGCGGGACGAGGCGAAGTTCGACCACGTGTTGGAGGTGGCCCGTCGGCTGCCGACCCTGCGCGACCGGATCGCCGGTGACCTGACCGGGCGGGGGCTGAACCGGGACCGGGTGCTGGCCACCGTCGCCCGGCTGCTCGACATGGGCGCCTTCCGGGTCGGCAACGAGCAGTACGCGGTCGGGGAGGACGCCACCTTCGGCGTGTCCACCCTGCGCCCGGAGCACGCCCGGTCCCGGGGCGGCTGCGTGGTCTTCGAGTTCCCGGCCAAGGGCGGTATCGAACAGGTCCGTCGGATCGAGGACCCGCAACTGTGCCGGGTGCTGACCACCCTGCGGCGGCGACGGCGTACCGAGGAACGGCTCTTCGGCTACTGGGACGGGCGGACCTGGCGGGACGTGCGCAGCGACGAGGTCAACGGCTACCTGCGCGACGCCAGCGGCGGCGAGATGACCGCGAAGGACTTCCGCACCTGGCACGCCACCGTCCGGGCGGCCGCCGAACTGGCGACCGTGGGGACGCAGCGTTCGGTGACGGCGCGTCGCCGGGCGGTGGCCGGGGTGATGCGGGAGGTCGCCGACCTGCTCGGCAACACCCCCACGGTGGCCCGCACGTCGTACGTGGATCCCCGGGTGGTCGACCTCTACCACGACGGCGTGGTGCTGCCGGTGCCCGCCGACGCCCCGCGGGAGCAGGTCGAACGGTTGGTGCTGGAGCTGCTGGAGGAGACCTGACCGACCCCGCCGCAGGTCCTGGGGGAGGCGCGACGGGGTCGGGGCCGGTGCGGCCGGGAGGCCATCCCGGGCGACGGCGGTCGCGTGCCGGGCGGGCTGCGGCACCGGGCGGCCGTGCCGGGGCCCCGGGGGGGACCGGCCCCCCCCCCCGGGCCCCCCCTAACCGCACGGCCCCCCCGCCGGGG
>NZ_JBMDWU010000115.1:0-5452 GCF_048594385.1 Micromonospora sp.
CGTGAAGAAGAACGCGCGCTGCCGCTACACGACCATCCAGAACTGGTCGAACAACGTCTACAACCTGGTCACCAAGCGGGCCGTCTGCCACGAGGGCGCGACCATGGAGTGGGTCGACGGCAACATCGGCTCCAAGGTGACCATGAAGTACCCGGCGGTCTACATGACCGGCGAGCACGCCAAGGGCGAGGTGCTCTCGGTGGCGATGGCCGGTGAGGGCCAGCACCAGGACGCCGGGGCCAAGATGGTGCACGCCGCGCCGCACACCAGCAGCACCATCGTGTCGAAGTCGATCGCCCGGGGTGGCGGCCGTACCTCGTACCGGGGGCTGGTGCAGGTGCTGGAGGGCTCGCACCACAGCCGCAGCACGGTCAAGTGCGACGCGCTGCTGGTCGACACCATCTCCCGCTCGGACACCTACCCCTACGTCGACATCCGCGAGGACGACGTGTCGATGGGGCACGAGGCGACCGTCTCCAAGATCAGCGACGACCAGCTCTTCTACCTGATGAGCCGGGGGCTGAGCGAGGACGAGGCGATGGCGATGATCGTGCGCGGCTTCATCGAGCCGATCGCCAAGGAACTCCCGATGGAGTACGCCCTGGAGCTCAACCGCCTGATCGAACTCCAGATGGAGGGCGCGGTCGGCTGACGCCGCCCCGCCGCCCCACGACACCGTCGTCCCGGACAGACAGACCAAGGAAGAGATGACTACCCAGGCTTCCGCGCCGCCCAGCACCAAGTCGCAGGCGCTCCGCTCGTACGACGTCGCCGACTTCCCGGCCCTGACCGGCCTGGAGGAGGAGTGGCGCTTCACCCCGCTCAAGCGGCTCCGTGGACTGACCGACGGGGCGCAGGCCGCCACCGGCACGGTCCACCACGAGTACGCCGACCTGCCGGCCGGCGTCACCGTCGGGCGGATCGGCCGGGACGACCCCCGGGTGGGCAGCGTGCTCACCCCGGTCGACCGGGTCAGCGCGCTGGCCTACGGCGGCGCCGGTGAGGCGCTGCTGGTCGAGGTCGCGGCCGAGGCCGTGGTCGACGCGCCGGTGAGCCTGCGGGTGGTCGGGGACGACGCCGCCGGGCTGGCCTTCGGGCACACGTTCGTCGACGTGGGCCGGTTCGCCGAGGTGGTGCTGGTGCTGGAGCACGTCGGCGCGGCGACGCTCGCCGACAACGTCGAGGTGGCGGTGGCCGACGGGGCGAAGCTGACCCTGGTCACGGTCGCCGACTGGGCCGCCGACGCGGTGCAGGCCCAGCACCTCAAGGTCCGCCTCGGCCGCGACGCCAAGGTGTCGCACATCCAGGTCAGCCTGGGTGGCGACCTGGTCCGCCAGTACACCACTGTCGAGTACACCGGCCGGGGCGGCGAGGCCGAGCTGTACGGCGTCTACTTCGCCGACGGCGGCCAGCACCTGGAGCACCGCCAGCTCGTCGACCACAACGTGCCCGACTGCCGCAGTCACGTCGGCTACCGGGGCGCGTTGCAGGGCGAGCAGGCGCACACCGTCTGGGTGGGCGACGTGCTGATCCGGGCCGAGGCGACCGGCACCGACACGTACGAGATCAACCGGAACCTGCTGCTCTCCGACGGCGCGCGGGCGGACTCCGTACCCAATCTGGAGATCGAGACCGGCGAGATCGCCGGCGCCGGTCACGCCAGCGCGACCGGCCGGTTCGACGACGAGCAGCTGTTCTACCTGATGGCCCGGGGCATCCCGGCGGACGAGGCGCGTCGCCTGGTGGTCCGGGGCTTCTTCGCCGAGGTGATCAACAAGATCCCGGTCGAGTCGCTGCGTGAGCGGCTGGGGGACGCGATCGAGGCCCGGCTCTCGAAGGCCGGGGCCTGACATGATCCGGATCTGCGCGACCGAGGACGTGCCGAAGGGCACCGTGATCAGCGCCGACGTGGACGGCCTCCAGGTCGCCGTCGTGCACGGCACCGACGGCGAGTTCTACGCGGTGCACGACGAGTGCTCGCACGCCTCGGTGGCCCTGTCCGAGGGCGAGGTCGAGGGCTGCACGCTGGAATGCTGGCTGCACGGTTCCCGGTTCGACCTGCGCACGGGTGAGCCCACCGGGCTGCCCGCCACCGAACCCGTTCCCGTCTACGCCGTCGAGGTCCGCGACGGCGACATCTACCTTCCCGTGGGCGCCGACGGCCGCCCGACGCCGAGCAATGGAGTGACCCGATAATGAGCACCCTGGAGATCCGCGACCTGAAGGTGTCGGTCAAGCTGCCCGAGGGTGAGCTCAAGCCGATCCTGTCCGGCGTCGACCTGACCGTCCGGTCGGGGGAGACCCACGCGATCATGGGCCCGAACGGCTCCGGCAAGTCGACCCTGGCGTACTCGGTCGCCGGTCACCCCAAGTACGAGATCACCGGCGGCTCGGTGACCCTCGACGGGGTCGACGTGCTGGAGATGACCGTCGACGAGCGGGCCCGCGCCGGCCTCTTCCTGGCAATGCAGTACCCGGTCGAGGTGCCCGGCGTCTCGGTGGCGAACTTCCTGCGTACCGCCAAGACCGCCATCGACGGCGCGGCCCCGAAGCTGCGTACCTGGGGCGGCGAGCTGCGCGGCGCGATGGAGAAGCTCCAGATGGACCCGGCGTTCGCCCAGCGCAACGTCAACGAGGGCTTCTCCGGCGGCGAGAAGAAGCGGCACGAGATCGTGCAGCTCGAACTGCTCAAGCCCAAGATCGCCATCCTCGACGAGACCGACTCCGGCCTCGACGTGGACGCGCTGCGGGTGGTCAGCGAGGGGGTCAACCGGGTCCGCGACACCGGTGACACCGGCCTGCTGCTGATCACCCACTACACCCGCATCCTGCGCTACATCAAGCCCGACTTCGTGCACGTCTTCGTGGCCGGCCGAATCGTCGAGCAGGGTGGGCCGGAGCTGGCCGACAAGCTCGAGGACGAGGGCTACGAGCGGTACGTCGCCGGAGCCGGCGCGGCGCGGGCCTGACACACGGACGGGGACCGCTGAGATGACCACCATCGCCATCCCGGACGGGATGCCGCAGTACGACGACGTGCCGCGCTTCGACGTGGCCGCGGTGCGGGCCGACTTCCCGATCCTCGACCGGGAGGTCAACGGGCACCGGCTGGTCTACCTCGACAGCGCCAACACCTCGCACAAACCCCGCCAGGTGCTCGACGTGCTCGCCGGGCACTACGCGATGCACAACGCCAACGTGTCGCGCTCGGTGCACACCCTGGGCACCGAGGCGACCGAGGCGTACGAGGGGGCACGGGCGAAGATCGCCGCGTTCGTCAACGCGCCGAGCGTCGACGAGGTGGTGTTCACCAAGAACTCCACCGAGGCGATCAACGTGGTGGCGTACGCCTTCTCCAACGCCTCGCTGCGCGCCGACGCCGACGAGCGGTTCCGGCTCGGCCCCGGCGACGAGATCGTGATCTCCGAGATGGAGCACCACTCGAACATCGTCCCGTGGCAGTTGCTGGCCGAGCGGACCGGCGCGACGCTGCGCTGGTTCCCGGTCACCGACACCGGCCGGCTGGACGAGTCGGGGCTGGCGGACCTGGTCACCGAGCGGACGAAGATCGTCGCGCTGGTGCACACCTCCAACATCCTCGGCACGGTCAACGCCACCGCCCGGATCACCGAACGGGTCCGCCAGGTGGGCGCGCTGCTGCTGCTCGACTGCTCGCAGTCGGTGCCGCACCAGCCGATCGACGTGGTCGACCTGGACGCCGACTTCATCGTGTTCACCGGGCACAAGATGTGCGGGCCGACCGGCATCGGCGTGCTGTGGGGGCGGGGCGAGCTGCTCGCCGCGATGCCCCCGGTCATGGGCGGCGGCTCGATGATCGAGACGGTGTCGATGGCCCGGTCCACGTTCGCCGCGCCGCCGGCCCGGTTCGAGGCGGGCACCCCGCCGATCGCCGAGGCCGTCGCGCTCGGCGCGGCGGTCGACTACCTCACCGGCGTCGGGATGCGGGCGATCCAGTGGCACGAGAAGGAGCTGACCGCGTACGCGCTGGACGCGCTCGCGACCGTGCCGGGCCTGCGGATCTTCGGCCCGACGGTGCCGGTGGGCCGGGGCGGCACCATCTCGTTCGCGCTCGGCGACGTGCACCCGCACGACGTCGGGCAGGTCCTCGACTCGCTCGGCGTGCAGGTGCGGGTGGGCCACCACTGCGCCAAGCCGGTCTGCACCCGGTTCGGGGTGCCGGCGATGACCCGGGCGTCGTTCTACCTGTACACCACCACGGAGGAGATCGACGCCCTGGTGGCGGGTCTCGAACAGGTGCGGAGGATCTTCGACTGATGCAGCTGGACCAGCTCTACCAGGAGATCATCCTGGACCACTACAAGCGCCCGCAGGGGCGTGGGCTGCGCGACGCCGACCGCCCCGACGCCGAGGTGGGCGAGGCGCACCACGTCAACCCGACCTGCGGCGACGAGGTCACCGTACGGGTGGCCGCCGTCGGCGACATCGTGGTGGACATCTCGTACGACGGTGCGGGCTGTTCGATCAGTCAGGCGTCGGCGAGCGTGCTGTACGACCGGCTCTCCGGCCGGTGCGCGGGGGAGATCGCCGCCGTGCACGCGGGGTTCGTGGCGTTGATGTCCGGCCGTGGCCAGGTCACGCCGGACGAGGAACTACTCGGTGACGGGGTGGCTTTCGCGGGTGTCGCCCGCTACCCGGCCCGGGTCAAGTGCGCGCTGCTGCCGTGGATGGCGTTCAAGGACGCCGCGGCACGCGCGGGGGTGGGCATGAGCCCGACGGAGGTGGAGGCATGAGCGAGAACACCGCTACCGCGGCGACGCCGGAGACCGGTGACGCCAGCACGACGACCGACGCGGTGACGCCGCCGGCCACCAACGGTGCCGCCGGATCGGCGGACGCCGCCGCGACCCCGGCCACCGACGGTGTCGCCGGCACCACGGCTGCCGACGGTGTCGCCGGGTCCCCGGCCGCCGACGGCCCGGTGGAGGCCGCGTCGAGCGGCAGCCGGGCGGCCCTCGCCGACATCGAGGAGGCGATGAAGGACGTCGTCGACCCCGAACTCGGCATCAACGTGGTCGACCTCGGCCTGGTGTACGGCGTGCACGTGGACGACCAGAACGTCGCCACCCTGGACATGACGCTGACCTCGGCGGCCTGCCCGCTCACCGACGTGATCGAGGACCAGGCCCGGCAGGCGTTGACCACCGGACCCGGTGGGGGACTGGTCGACGACATCCGGATCAACTGGGTCTGGCTGCCGCCGTGGGGGCCGGACAAGATCACTGACGAGGGGCGGGACCAGCTCCGCTCCCTCGGCTTCAACGTCTGACCTGCGGTCCGACCTCACGGGCGCGGCACCCACACCGGGTGCCGCGCCCGCCGTCGTCCACCCGCCCTGCCCCACCCGCCCTGCCGGGCCCCGGCCCGGGTCCGGGTCCGGGTCCGGGTCCGGGCGGGGTGATCGACTCAACGG
>NZ_JBMDWU010000116.1:0-20812 GCF_048594385.1 Micromonospora sp.
CCCGGCACCGCCCCCGCGCAGACCGGCCCCCCCCCACGCCGACCAGGGCCCACCCCCCGCCAACCCCACCCCGCCCCCCCCCCACCCCCCCCCCCCCCCCCGCCCCCCCCCGCGCCCCCGGGCCGGGCCCCCCGCGGGCGCCCCCGCGCCCCCCCCGCCCCGCCCGGGACCGGGCGACGCCACCGGCCGTGTGTCGCCCTTCGGGGGCTGTGGGAGGAATGCTCGGTCTCCACCGGTTCACCACGGTTACGGTGCCCTCAGGTTCATCCGCACCGTGTCGCACCGGGAGAGGACCGACCATGCGCGTGCCCAGCCGAAGCCCCGGCCCCCAACCCGGCGTCACCCCGCCCGCCCCGGCCCGGCGGACGCCGGCCCCGACCCGTCCCGTGCGGCCGGCCGCCCCCGACCTCGACGCCTACCGGCAGGCGGTCGCCGAGCTGCTGGTCGAGGTCGGCGCGCTCGCCGGGACCGCCGGCACCGCCGCCCGTCAGGTGCTGCTCGACCAGCGGCTGCGCGAGCCGGCGATCGCCGACGTGCTCGACGCCACCGGGCAGGGGGTGCTGGGCGCCCGGGAGACCCTGCTGCTGGAACTGGCCCGCCACCAGCCCGACCGGCCCGCCCCGGGCCCCGACCTGACCGCCCTGGTCCGGATCTACCTGCTGTCCCGCATCGACCTGATGTGGTGGCGGGACACGACGGCCCTGGCGACCGACGAGCAGGTCGACACGCACCCCGACCTGATCGACCTGGAATGGCTGCGCCGTCGTGGTCTGCTCGGCTTCCGCTACCGGGAACAACCGGGAAGCGTCCTGGGCCGGGGGGTGCGCGCCGTCCGGGGCCGGCTGCTGCCGGAGACCGCCCCGCCCACCGCCGGTGTGCCGTTGCGCCGGACCCGCCGCGAGATCGTCGCGCTCCTCAACGACCTGGCCCGGGAGTTCGCCAGGTCCGCCCCGCCCGGCACCCCGCCGCTGTGGGTGACCAACCTGGCCCACAGCGCCGAACACCGGTACCGGCTGCGCCGGCTCGGCCAGCCGGCCATGCTGCCCAGCGGCCACTGCCTCGGCTGGGCGGTGGACGTGGAACTGGCCTGGTACGCCCGGTTCGGCGCGCGGGACGTGCTGGCCGAGATCCTGCTGGCCCGGCAGTCCGCCGGTGAACTGAACGTCATCGACGAGGGGCCCGACTGGCACGTCTGCCTGGCCCCGACCGCCCGCACCCGGCTGCGCTCGGCGTACGAGGCCGAGATGGGGATCTGAACGGCCGGCCGGGCGACGGGCCGCCGCCGGGTCAGCCGGTGACCAGCAGGGCGAGCACCGCGGCGAGGGTGCCGAGCACCGCGACCACGGCGCTGGTCGCCACGAACCGGCGTAGCGGCACGGTCACCCCGGCGGCCCGGCACCGCTCGAACCACAGCAGGGTCGCCAGGGACGCCCACGGCACCGCCAGCGGCCCCACGTTGGTGCCGATCAGCAGCGCCAGCAGCCGGGTCCCGTCACCGGGCGGGAGCACCGCCTCGCCGGCCAGGTAGGCGGGCAGGTTGTTGACCAGGTTGGCCAGCAGCGCCCCGGTGCCCCCGGCGCGCAGCGCCCCCGCCGTGCCACCGGCGTCCCCGAGCAGCACGGACACCAGGTCGTCCAGCCCGTGCCGGCCGAGGGTCTGCACCACCAGGAACAGGCCGGTCACGAAGACCAGCAGCCGCCAGGGCAGCAGCGCCGGGCGCAGGGTCCGCCGGGACCGGACCGCGAAGCCGGCCACCACCAGCCCGGCGGCGACGGCGGCGGCCACCCCGATCTCCACCCCGACCAGGATGCCGGCGACGAACAGCAGGCAGCCGGCGACCGCCGTGCCGAACAGCAGCCGGTCGGCCGGCCGGTGCGGCGGGGGAGGGGTGAACCGGTCGACGTCGCGCCGGCCCCGCCGCCAGTACCACAGCCACAACCCCGCCATGGTCACCCCGATCGCCGCGAGCTGCGGCAACGCCATCCGGGCCGCGTACGCCGCCGGGGCCAGCGTGATCCGGTCGGCGGCGAGCAGGTTGGTCAGGTTCGACACGGGCAGCATCAGGCTTGCGGTGTTGGCCAGCCAGACGGTGGTCATCGCCAGCGGTCCCGGTGCGACGTCCAGCTTGCGGGCCAGCGCGATCATCACCGGGGTGAGCAGGACCGCGGTGGTGTCCAGGTTGAGGGCGATGGTGGTGAGCGAGGCGAACCCGACGCAGAGCAGGAACAGGCCGGCGAAGCTGCCCCGGGCGGTGATCGCCAGCCGGGTGGCCAGCACGTCGAACACCCCGGCGACGGCGGTCAGTTCGGCGAGCACCACCACCGCGCCGAGAAAGAGCAGCAGCGGCAGGATGCGGTGCAGGGTCGCCCCGGCGTCGGCCCGGGGGAGCAGGCCGGTGACCACCGCGCCGAGGCCCAGCAGGGCCAGCCCGATCGCCACCCGGTCCAGCGGGTGCAGCCGCGGCCGGCGGGGCCGCTCGGTCGGTACGGGCGGGGTCCCGCCGGCAGGTGTCACGGCGGATGATCCTCGCACAGCCGGCCCTGCTCCGACGCCGGTTGGCCGCAACCGCCCGCCCGGCGGCCCCGTACCGACCGGCGCGACATCGACGTGCGCGGTTACGGCCACGGTGGACATCCCGGCACGGCTGCCCTAGCGTTCAGGAGATATGCGCAGGATGCTGCTGGGGGCCGGACTGGCCCTGTCGCTCGTCGCCACCGGCTGTGCCCAGGCCACCCCGACGGATCGGGCCACCCCGACGGAGTCGGCCCGGACCGGTCCGGCGTCGTCGTCCGCGAGCCCGCCGCGCGCCTCCCGGCAGGACCCGGAGCAGGCCCGGCGGACGCTGGACAGCCTGCGCAAGGTCGACGACCTGCCGCTCTACGAGATGACCTACGTCGGCGGCTACGACCCGACGGTGGGCACCGACGCCCGGCCGGACACCGGCCCGTTCGGCTGTTCCCTCTTCGCCGCCTCCGGTGACCCGGCCCGGCCGCTGTTCGCCCGCAACTTCGACTGGGACGCCAACCCGGCGATGGTGCTGCGCACCGACCCCCCCGAGGGGTACGCCTCGGTCTCCCTGGTCGACCTGTCCTACCTGGGGGTGGGCCCGGACCCGACCGGCGACCGCCGGCTGCTCGACGCGCCGCTGCTGCCCTTCGACGGGATGAACGAGCGTGGGCTGGCCGTCGGGCTGGCCGCCGACGACACCGCGACGGCGAAGCCGGTGCCGGGCCGGCCCACGGTCGGGTCGGTGCGCATCCTGCGGCTGGTGCTGGACCGGGCGGCCACGGTGGACGAGGCGGTGGCGATGTTCGGCCGGCACAACCTCGACTTCGACGGCGGGCCGCCGCTGCACTACCTGCTCGCCGACGCGGGCGGCCGGTCGGCGGTCGTCGAGTTCGTCGACGGGACGATGCGGGTGCAGCGGGGGCAGGGGCGGTGGCAGGCGCTGACCAACGTGCCGGTGGTCGACGTACCCGAGCAGCAGCGTCGCCGAGACCACCGCTACGACGTCCTGGCGAAGGCGCTGGACGCGGCCGACGGCCGGGTGGACCCGGCGGCGGCGCTGCGGCTGCTGGGCCAGGTCCGGCAGGGGCACACCCGCTGGTCGGTGACGTACGGGCTGCGCGACGGCGAGGTCCGGCTGGTCACAGTGGCCGGTGGTGGGCAGGAGCGCCGCTACCGGTTGCCGATCCGCTGACCCCTCGTACGACGGACGGCCCGGCCCCCCCGACACACGGGGGCCGGGGCCGTCGCCGGTCGGGACTACCAGCTCAGGTAGCCGGCCTGGGTCTGCGCGTTCAGCTCGGGCATCCGGACCAGGTCGGCCGTCCAGGTCCGCCAGTCGTTGAGCTTCAGCACGTCCAGGCCCTTCTGGATGTCGCTGGAGTAGATGTGCCCGTTGTAGTAGTACGTCGACCAGGCGCCGCCGGTGGTGAGCTGGGTGTCCGACAGCGGCCCGCGCTCCCAGAAGCCGATCTCCTTCGGGCGGGTCGAGTCGGTGAAGTCCCAGACCGAGACCCCGCCCTGGTACCAGGCCTGCACCATGATGTCCTTGCCGAGGACGGGGATCAGCGAACCGTTGTGGGCCACGCAGTTCTCGGTGTCGGCGTTGGTCCGGGGGATCTTGTAGTAGCTGCGGAAGACCATCGTGCGGGCGTCGCCCCGGCCGGTGACGTCTTACACGGCGTCCGCGCCCCGGTTCGGGACGACGACCTCGTTGCAGGTGGCCGCGCCGCCGCCGCCGAGTTCGTCGGTGAAGACCACCTTGGTTCCGGCGTTGTTGAACGTCGCCGAGTGCCAGAACGCGAAGTTGACCGTGTCCCGCACCCGGTTGATCACCCGGGGTGCCTCCCGGTTGCGGATGTCCAGCAGGACGCCGTCACCCATGCACGCGCCGGCGGCCAGGTCCTTGGCCGGGTAGGCGGTGATGTCGTGGCAGCCGGTGGTGGCCGAGGTCTGCCCGGGGATGCCCTCGTAGCCGCCGTCGGGGAAGAGGTTCGGGGTGGCCACCACGGCCGCCTCGGTGGGCCTGTGCACCGGGACCTTCACGATGGAGATCGAGTCGTGCGGGGGTTGGCAGTCGGGGAAGTCGGCCCGTGGGCTGTACGACGACACGTACAGGTAGATCGTCCTGCGGTCCTTGCCGGGGACGAGGGTGTGGGTGTGCGAGCCGCAGGCGGTCTCCACCGACTTGATGTAGCGCGGGTTGGCCTTGTCGCTGATGTCGAAGACCTTGATGCCCTCCCAGGACTCCTTCACCGTCGCCGGTTGGCTCGCGCTGGCGCACGAGTCGTCGGTGCGGGACGAGTCGGTGGAGAGGAAGAGCAGGTCGCCGTAGACCGAGATGTCGTTCTGCGAGCCGGGGCAGAGCACCTGCGACACGATCGTCGGGGCGCTGGGTCGGGCGATGTCGTAGATGACGAAGCCGTTGTAGTTGCCGACGAAGGCGTACCGGCCCTGGAAGGCCATGTCGGTGCCGAGCGCGCTGGTGGTGTCGAACGGCGCCTGTTTGGGCAGGTTGGCGACCTGACGCAGGTTGGGGCTGCTGGAGATCTCGTCGACGGCGAGGCCGGGGGCCGCCGGCGTCCCGCCCCGGGTCGCGGTGGCCGGTGCGGCGTTGCCCGCCGGGCTGGTGGCGACGCTCGCCACCAGCAGGCCGGCGGCGACCACGCTGACGATCTTCAACTGCCGTGCTCGGGGCAGGGTGAACCTGATCATCGGCGGAACCCTTCGAAAGGGGACGATGCGTGTCAGGCACCTTACCGGGCAGTGATGAGAGTTGATGTGAGCCGCATCACATCTATCGGTGGCAGTGAATGGATACGATCGCGGCGACCTCGACCGGAGGGGGGAGTCGCATGACCGGCCGACGTGGGCGCATCCTGCTCGCCGTCACAGTCGCCGCCGCCGTCGCGGTGCCGGTCGGGCTGGCCCTGCGCCCCGACGGACCGCCGACCCCGACGGCGTCCGCCCCCACGGCGACGCCGACCACGACCGGGTCGCCCGACACCCCCGGGGTGATCGGGCCCGGCCGGCCGGGGGAGCCCGCCGTGACCCGGCCCGCGCAGGAGGTCCGCGCCCCCGGCACACCCCGGTACAACACCCCCGACGTCTGGTTCGTGCGGATGATGATCCCGCACCACCAACAGGCCCTCCAGATGGCCGAGCTGGCCCCCGACCGGGCCGCCAGCGCCCAGGTCAAGGCGATCGCCGCCCGGATCAGGGGCACCCAGGGGCCGGAGCTCGGCCTGCTGCGCGGCTGGCTCGACGCCCGGAGCCTGGCCGTCGGGGAGCCCGGCCACGACCACGGCCGGATGCCCGGCATGCAGTCCCCCGAGGCGCTCCGGCAGCTCGACGCCGCCCGGGGAGCCGCCTTCGACCGGCTCTTCGTCCAGCTGATGACCGCCCACCACACCGGCGCGGTGACCATGGCCACCGAGCTCCTCTCCGCCGGCGCCGACCAGCAGCTCAACGAGTTCGCCAACGCGGTGGCGACCGAACAGACCGTGGAGATCGCCCGACTCCGCGCGCTGCTCTGAACCCCGGTCGGCCGACGGACCCGCAGCCACCCCGCGCGGGGCACTACGCTCGGTCACCGTGAGCCGTACCCTGTTCGGTCGCCCGCTGCGCGGCGTCGCCTTCGACGTCGGCGTCAGCGTGCTGGTGGTGCTCTTCACCCTGGTCACGGCGGCCCAGCCCGGGGCGTGGACCCAGCCCGGCGGCTGGCCGTCCGCACTGGTCGGCCTGGGCATGGCGGTGGCCCTGCTGTTCCGGCGCGGCCACCCCTCACTGGTCGCGACGGTCGTCGCCGCACTGGCACTGGTCCAGGTGGTCGCCGGCTGGGGGCCGCTGGCCTACGACGTCGCCGTGCTCGTCGCCCTCTACAGCGTGGTCAAGTACGCCGACCGGCTCCGCGACGGCATGGTGGCCGGCGTCGTCGCCGCCGTCGGGGTGCTGCTGGCCGCCTCGCAGACCGTCTCCCAGGCCGCCTGGTGGGCCACCGCGCTCTACTTCGGCCTGATCACCGGCGGGGTGTGGCTGGCCGCGCTGAACGTCCGCACCCGTCGCCTCTACGTGCTCAGCCTGGAGGAGCGGGCCGCCACCCTGGAACGGGAACGGGAGGCCGAGGCCCGCGCCGCGGTGGTCGGCGAACGCGCCCGGATCGCCCGCGAGCTGCACGACGTGGTGGCGCACAGCATGGCGGTGATGATCGTGCAGGCCGACGGGGCCCGCCTGATGTTCGACCGGGACCCGGACACCGCCCGGCACGCGGTCAAGGTGGTGGCCGACACCGGCCGGCAGGCCCTGGAGGAGATGCGCCGGCTCGTCGACGTGCTGCGGGAGCCCGACCCGCCGGAGACGACGACCGGCCCCGGCGCGGACACCGCCGGCACCGAACCCGAACGCCGCCGCGCCACCGTCGCCGAACTGCCCGCCCTGGTGGGTCGGTTCCGCGACGCCGGCCTGCTGGTCGGCTACCGGGCCGGGGAGGTGCCGGCCACCCTGCCCCCCGGGCTCGACCTGACCGTCTACCGGGTGGTGCAGGAGGCCCTGACCAACACCCTCAAACACGCCGGGGTCGGCGCGCACGCCACGGTCGTGCTCGGCGTCGACGACGGGCTGGTGGTCCGGGTGACCGACGACGGGCGCGGCCGCCCGCCGGCCCGGCCGGCCCCCTCCGGCGGGCACGGCCTGGTCGGCATGCGCGAGCGGGTCGGCGTGTACGACGGCCGACTCACCGCCGGCCCCCGAACCGGTGGCGGGTGGCAGGTCGAGGTACGGCTGCCGCTACCGTCGACCCCGGAGGCGGAGGTGATCGCGGCATGACCGTACGAGTGGTGATCGTGGACGACCAGGCGCTGGTCCGGGCCGGCTTCCGGATGGTGCTGGACTCCCAACCCGACCTGGCCGTCGTCGGCGAGGCGATCGACGGGGCGGACGCGCTGCGGGTGCTGGCCGGGGTCGAGGCCGACGTGGTGGTCATGGACCTGCGGATGCCGACCATGGACGGGGTGGAGGCGACCCGCCGGATCTGCGCCGCCTCCACCGACGGCCGGCCCCGGGTGCTGGTGCTCACCACGTTCGACACCGAGGCGGACGCGTTCGCCGCGCTGCGCGCCGGGGCCAGCGGGTTCCTGCTCAAGAACGTGCCGCCGGAGGAACTGCTGGCCGCGATCCGGGTGGTCGCCGAGGGGGACTCGGTGGTCGCCCCGTCGATCACCCGCCGGCTGCTCGACCGGTTCGCCGACCGGCTCGGCCCGGCACCCGCGCAGGACCCGCGACTGGCGCAGCTCACCGACCGGGAACGGGAGATCCTGCTGCTCGTGGCGCAGGGGCTGGCCAACGCCGAGATCGCCGCCCGGGTGCACGTCGCCGAGGCGACCGTGAAGACCCACGTGGGGCGGATCCTGGCCAAGCTCCAGCTCCGCGACCGGGTCCAGGTGGTGGTCCTGGCGTACGAGAGCGGCCTGGTCACCCCGGGCGGCTGAACCCGGGTACGACCTGGGTCGTACGGGTCACCCCGGTCGGGGTCGACCTGCGGCGCAGCCGGGTCGCGCGTGCGGGTGGACGCGGACCGCCGGGGCGCTGCCTAGCGTCGGAGGGGACCAGTGCCACGCCGACCGGGAGTCCCCATGTCCGTCCGTACCGCGCCCCGCCCACCCGCCGAAGGCGGCAAACCCGCAGGTCCCCGGGCCGGGCGTCGCCGGTGGGGGCGGTGACCGGGATGTGGCGGTTGACCCTGCGCACGCTGCGCGCCGACGCGCTGCGCCTGCTGCTCTCCTCGGTGGCGATCGTGCTCGGTGTCGCCTTCGTCGCCGGCACGCTGATGCTCACCGACGGCATGCAGGCCGGGGCGTACGAGCGGGCCGGCGCCTTCGACAGGCACACCGACCTGGGCGTCTACGCCGACCGGACCACCCTGCCGCCGTCCCTGGTCGACCGGGTGCGCACCGTCGACGGGGTGGCCGAGGCCGCCGGGGAGCTGACCGCCCTCGTCGGGGTGGTCGGCGTCGACGGCCGGCCGGTGCTCGGCGTCGGGTTGCTCGCCGCGATCCCCACCGGACCCGCGTTGCGCTCCTACGACGTGGTCGCCGGCCGGCTGCCCGACCGTCCCGGCGAGGTGGTCCTCGACGCGCCCACGGTCGCCGCGCAGGGGTTCACGCTCGGCGGCCCGGTCGGCGTCGGCGGCGCGACCGGCGCGGCCCGCCCGTACACCCTGGTGGGCACCGTCGACGTGGCCGCAACCACGCGCGACGTCGGCGGACCGTTCGTCGGGCTGGTCGGCGCGGACGCGCTGACCGTCAGCGGGAAACCCGGCTACGACCGGATCATGGTGGCCGCCGCTGCGGGGACGGCCGGGCCGGCCCTGGCCGACCGGGTGGCCGCCGTGGTCGGCGGGGACGCCACGGTGAAGTCCCGGCAGCGCATCCTCGACGAGGCCGTCGAGGACGGCGTGCGCGACCTCGACCAGTTCCGCCTGGTGCTGCTCGTCTTCGCCGGGGTGGCGGTGGTGGTGGCGGGGTTCGTCATCGCCAACACCTTCGCCATCGTGCTCGCCCAGCGGACCCGGCGGACCGCGCTGCTGCGGCTGGTGGGGGCCCGTCGGGGCCAGGTCTTCCGGGCCGCCGCGCTGGAGGCGGCGGCGCTCGGGCTGGCCGGCTCGGCCCTCGGGGTCGCGCTCGGGGTCGGGCTGGCCGCCGGGGCGGCGGCCCTGGTCCCCCGGCTCGACCTGCCGCTTCCCGCCGCCGGCCTGACGGTGACCGCCCGGACCGTCGGGATCAGCCTGCTGCTCGGCATCCTGGTCACCGTCGGGTCCGCGCTGCTGCCCGCCTGGCAGGGCACCCGGGTGCCGCCGGTGGCCGCCCTCGCCGACGCCGCCGGGCACCCGGCCCGGGGCGCCGGGCGGGTCCGGCTGACCCTCGGCGCGCTGGTCGGCGTCGCCGGCATCGCCGCGCTGGCCGGGGCCGCCGCCGTCGGGCAGATCGTCCTGGTCGCCGTGGGTGGGGTGCTGTCCTTCTTCGGGATGGTCATGTTCGGTCCGCTGCTGGTGCCGGTGCTGGTCCGGTTGCTCGGCCGGCCGCTGCGGCCGGTGTTCGGGGCCACCGCCGCGCTCGCCGTGGCCAACGCGGCCCGCAACCCGCGCCGGGTGTCGGCGACCGCCACCGCCCTGGTGATCGGCATCGGGTTGGTCTCGGCGTTCGTGGTCGGCGCCGGCAGCGTCAAGGTGGGCATCGAGCGTGCGGTCGACGCCCGCATCGGCGTCGACTTCGTGGTCACCGGCGTCGGTGTCGAGCTGCCCGCCCCGCTCGCCGGGGAACTGGCCGCCCGACCCGAGGTGGGGGTGGTGCACGAGCACCGCAGCCGGGTCGTCGACGGCGTCGAGCTGCGGTCGGCGCACCCGGCGCTGGCCCGGCGTACCCTCGACGCGGTCGACGCCGGGGACGTCGCGGACCTGGGGCCCGGATCGGTGCTGGTGCACCGCGAACTGGCCGCCGCCCTGGGCTGGCGGGTGGGGTCGACGGTCACCGTCGCCGGGCGTCCGTTCCGGGTGGCCGCCGTGGTCACCGCCGACGGCCCGACGTCGCAGGGGGTGCCCGCCGGGCACGTGGTCGACCTGGCCGACAGCGACTTCACCGCGCTCTACCCCGACGAACGCGGCCAGCTGGCCGAGGTCGAGCCGGCCGACGGGGTGTCCGCCGCGCAGGCCCGCGCCGCCGTCGAGACGGTGCTCGCCCGGTACCCGACGGTGAACCTGCTGGACCAGGCGGCCTACAAGAAGATGCTCACCGGCATGGTGGACATGCTGCTCGCCTTCGTCACCGCGCTGCTCGGTCTGGCCGTGGTGATCGCCCTGGTCGGCGTCGCGAACACGCTCAGCCTCGCGGTGGTGGAACGGACCCGGGAGAACGCCGTGCTGCGTGCCGTGGGGTTGTCCCGGGGGCGGATGCACCTGCTGCTGGCCATCGAGGCGGTGCTGACCGCCCTGGTCGGCGCGCTGCTGGGCACCGCGCTGGGGGTGGCGGTCAGCGCCGGCACGGTGGCCTTCGTCGCCCGGCTGGGTGGCGGTTTCACGCTGGTGCTGCCCTGGGGACGGCTCGGACTGACCCTCGCCGTGGCGGTGCTGGCCGCGCTGGCCGCCTCGGTGCTGCCGGCCCGGCGTGCCCTGGCCCGCCCGGTGGTCGAGGCGCTCGGCGAGCAGTGACCCCGGCCGTCACCCCGCCGTCCGGCGGGGCGACGGTCAGAGCCGCTCCACCATCGCGCCCCGGCACCGGTCCCGGGTGTCGAAGACGTACCGGGCGTGCCGGGTGACCAGGTCGTAGTCGAAGCTGTCGTGGTCGGTCACCAGGACCACCGCGTCGGCCGCCGCGACCTCCCGCGCGGTCAGGTCGACCACCACCACCCCGCCGGGGATGTGCTGCGGCTCGGCGTACGGCTCCACCGCGTGCACGTCCGCGCCGAGCGCCTGCAACCGGCGGGCCACGTCGACCGCCGGCGAGTCGCGCATGTCACCGGTGTTCTTCTTGTACGCCAACCCGAGCAGCAGCAGCCGCGCCCCGTTGACCGGCCGGCCGATCCGGTTCAACCCGGCCATCACCCGCTGGGCCACGTGCTCGGGCATCTGGTGGTTGATGTCGTCGGCCAGCTCGATGAACCGGAACGGCCGGCCCAGGGTGCGCTTGACCTGCCACGACAGGTAACACGGGTCGATCGGCAGGCAGTGCCCGCCGACCCCCGGGCCGGGCCGGAACGGCATGAACCCGAACGGCTTGGACGAGGCGGCCTCGATGGCCTGCCAGGCGTCGATGCCGAGCTGGTGGGAGGCCATCGCCAGCTCGTTGATCAGCGCGATGTTGACCTGACGGAAGGTGTTCTCGATCAGCTTGGTCAGCTCGGCGACCCGGGTGGAGTCCACCGGCACGGTCCGCTCGACCAGCCGCCGGTAGAAGCCGTCCACCCGCTCCAGCGACGCCGCGTCCACCCCGGACACCACCTTCGGCGTGTTCTCCAGCCGCCACGTCGGGTTGCCCGGGTCGATCCGCTCCGGGCTGTAACCGAGGTGGAAGTCACCCGGGCTGCGCAGCCCGCTCGCCGCCTCCAGCAGCGGCCGGAGCAGGTCCTCGGTGGTCCCCGGGTAGGTGGTCGACTCCAGCACCACCGTGCAGCCGCGCCGCACGTACGGGCCGACGGCGGTACCGGCCTGCTCGACGAAACTCAGGTCGGGGACCCCGTCGCGCAGCGGGGTGGGCACGGTGATCACGCAGATGTCGAAGCCCTCGGCGTCCGGGTACTCGGTGCTCGGCCGGTACCGTCCGCTGGCCAGGGCCCGGCCCAGCCGATCGGCCGGGATGTCCTCGACGAAGGACTCGCCGCAGGCCAGCCGCTTGACCCGGTCGGCGTCGACGTCCAACCCGACCACGTCCAGCCCGGCCTCGACGGCGCGCATGGCCAGCGGCAGTCCGACGTATCCCTGACCGATGACGACCAGCTTCTGTGCGTTCATCCGGGCTCCCTGCAAGCGTGTCCTTGCAGGGAGCCTAGATGGCGATATAGCGATCTACGTCCGTTTTGGTATTCCTGGGGTCGGTGGTGTTCCCGGTGCCGGGCGACGACCGGTCAGGTGCCGGCCGGTGGCGGGTTGTTGCCGCCGCCGCCACCCGCCTCGGTCGTGGTCGCCGTCGGCTCGCCCTGGGTCGGCCCGGTGGTGGGCGTGCCCGTCGGGGCGGGCTCGCTGGTGGCCGGCGCCGTCGGGGTGGGCGGCGCGGAGTTCGTCGGCGGCGTCGAGGGTGAGCCGTTCGGCAGCGGCGTCGGACTGACCGATACCGACGGCGACGGCTTCTCGTACTGGTTGGTCGGCCGGGGCGGACGCGACGACTCGTCGGAGCCGGTCTCCTCGACCACCGCCGGGATCTCGGAGCGGTCGGTGGGGGCCACCGCCGGGCCCGTGCTGCGGATGTTGGGCACGCCGCTGTCGAGCGACTTCGAAGCGCCCAACGCGGCACCGAGCGCGGTCAGGGCCACCAGCACCGCGGCCAGCGCGCCGACCAGGGAACCCCGGCGGCCCCGCCGCGACCCCGAGCCGACCACCGTCGTCGACGTCCCCGCCGGGTCGACCCGCACGCCGTCGGCCCGGGACGGGTGGCGCAGCGGCGGCGTCACCAGGGCGGTGGCGGCGGTGTCGTCACCGGCGGCGGCGCGGGCGGCGGTGGCCATCTCGGCGCCGGTGGCGAAGCGGTCCGCCGGGTCCTTCTCCAGCGCCCGCGCCACCAGGGCCCGGACCGCCACCGGAATGTCGGCGGGCAGCTCCGGCGGCTCGTCGTCCAGATGCCGCACGGCCACCTGGAGCGGGTTGTCCCCGGTGAACGGCGGCTGCCCGGTCAGGCAGCAGTACGCCACCGCGCCGAGGGCGTAGATGTCGGTGGCGGCCGACACCGGCCGGCCGGACGCCTGCTCGGGCGCCATGTAGAGGGCGGTGCCCGGCACCGCGTTCGCGCTGGTGATGCTCGTCACATTGGTGGAGCGGGCGACGCCGAAGTCGACCAGCACCACCGTGCCGTCCTCCTGCACCAGCAGGTTGCTCGGCTTGACGTCGCGGTGCACGATGCCGCCGGCATGCGCGGCGTGCAGGGCCTGGGCAGCCTGTGCCACGACCGACATCGTCTCGTCCACGTCCAGGTGGCCGGCGGACTCGATCCGCCGCGACAGCGGTTCGCCCTCGACGAACTCCATGACCAGGTAGTCGGCCCGGCCGCCGTCGTCGAGCCGGTCCTCACCGCAGTCGAAGACCTGCACGATGCCGGGGTGGCGCAGCGCCGCCATGATCCGCGCCTCGGCGCGGAACCGGGCGATGAAGTCGGGATCCGAGACGAGCGCCGGCAGCAGCACCTTCACCGCGACCTGGCGACCGAGAACCAGGTCGGTGGCCCGCCACACATCGCCCATGCCGCCGGTGGCGACACGTTCGTCCAGGCGGTAGCGACCGCTGAGCACGACCTCGGATGACAACACCCCCATACCGTACCCAGGGTCCTCCCGTCCGGCAGACGCCGATATCCCTTCGGAGTTTTCCTGGGACCACCTGTCCAGGTCCCGGCGGGGGGTCGGCCTGACGGTCGGTGACCGGTGGCTGTCGCGGGGTCACCGACGGTGCGCCGTGGCCTCGTGGTCGGGACGGAGAACGTCGCGGCTAAGCGTCCGGAGGGTGATCGGTGTTACTCCGACGCGCCGCCAGCGAGATTGATCTATCTCACCTTTTCCGCCCCGTTGACCGCTTGCCTGCGCCCTGCTCCGGCTCCTAGTGTTGCCCCCTCTGGCCCGTCCCGGTGCCGGTACCGCGCCCAGACCCGACGCCGTACTCTCCCGGCGGCGTACCAGACGGGTCACCCGACCTCCGGTGTCGGGTGCGAGCGGGGCAGCGGGGGGCTGAAGGTGCGCGAAGGGGTCCGCTGGTCGGGCCGGGGCGGCGGTGTGTCCGCCGGCTGCCGGCCCGGGTCGGTCGACGGGGCGGCCCGGCGGTGACCGAAGACCTGACCGGGGCGGTCGCGGCGGCGCAGGCCGGCGACGAGGAGTCGTTCCGCGTCCTGTACCGCAGCCTCCAGCCGGGCCTGCTGCGCTACCTCACCGCGCTCGTCGGTCCGGACGCCGAGGACGTGGCCTCCGAGACCTGGTTGCAGATCGCCCGGGACCTGTCCCGCTTCACCGGCGGCGAGTTCCGCGCCTGGGCGGTGACGATCGCCCGGAACCGGGCCATGGACCACCTGCGTCGCCAGCGTCGCCGCCCGTCCCTGCCGGTTCCCGTCCAGGACCTCAGCGACCTCGCCGGCGACGCCGACACCGCCGAACGGGCCGGCGAGACGATCGGCACCGAGTCCGCGCTGGCGTTGATCTCCACCCTGCCGCCCCGGGAGGCCGAGGCGGTGCTGCTGCGGGCGGTGATGGGACTGGACGCGGAGACCGCCGGGCGGGTGCGCGGCCGGCGGCCGGGTGCGGTCCGCACGGCCGCGCACCGGGGGCTGCGCCGGCTGGCGGCGATGCTGGAACGCGGGGACGCCCCCCGGTCGTCCGACGACGAGCGGGTCGCCCCGCCCCGCCCCCGGCCGACGCCGCACGCGTCGCGGGCCGAGGCGGCGGACGGCTGACATGAGGGGAGACTGGATGAACCTCCGCCGGTCGGCCCGCTCCGGTCGGCCGGTGAGCCGGGCCGAGGCCGAGCGGCTGCTCGATTCGACCGGGCCAGGGACCGTGCCGTCCACCGACGATCCGCTCACCCGGTTGCTGGCCGCGGCCGCCGCACCGGCCCGGGTCGACGAGCTCGCCGGTGAGCAGGCGGCACTGGCGGCGTTCCGGGCCGCCCGGGGCGCGGCGGCACCCGGGCCCGCCCCGGCCGTCCGGCGGCGTCCCCGGCTGTCCACCGGTGTGGTGGCCTGGATCGCCGCGCTGGCCGCCACCGCCACCGCCGGGGTCGCCTTCGCCGCGGCGGCCCTCGACCGTCCCGCCGAGCGGACACCCGGACCTGTCCCGTCCGCCACCGCCACCGCCACGGCCACCGGTGCCGACACCGACCGGCCGTCGCCGTACCGGTCCGAACCGCAGCGGCAGAGCCCGTCGCGGCGGCCCGGCGGCACCGTGCCCGGTGGTGGCCCCTCGGCACCGCCCGCGCCGCCCGGCCACAGCGGGCCGGCGAACACCGGCAAACTGGTCGGGCAGTGCCGGGCCTACCTGGCCATGCCGCCCCCGCAGCGGGCGAAGGCGTTGACCAGACCCGGGTACGCCGACCTGGTGGCCGCCGCGGGCGGAGCCGACCGGGTGGAGGCGTACTGCCGCACCCTGGTTCCGCAGCGCCCGCCGGCCAAGCCGTCCGATGCCACAGGTGGTCCGGCCAGCCCCGGCGGGGGGCCCGGCCCCAGGAACTAGTCGAAAAGGCTTCACAATTATTTCTTCCCGTCGGGTCTGCGGGATCGGTCCCCGGGACAGAAGATGGAGGACGGGACGGCCCCTGTCGGCCGTGCCCGCCGACCGGCATGGTCGGACCCTTCGTCGGGAGGAAACCGTCTCGTGGTGACGTCGCCCGGGCTGGACCGGTCGACCGTGCTCGGCGAGGTCGCCGGGGCGGCCGGGCACCTGGCCCGCATCTGCTTCAAGACCGGCCCACCCACCCTCACCGGCGTCGAACTGGAATGGACCGTCCACGACGTCGCCGACCCCGCCCGGCCACTGGACCGGGCGCGGCTCCGAGCGGCACTCGGGCCACACAGCCCCTCCACCCTGGACGACACCAGCCCGGCCCGCCCCCTGCGGCACGGCAGCGCCGTGACCGTCGAGCCGGGCGGTCAGGTGGAGTTGTCCACCGCGCCGCGATCCTCGGTCGCCGCGCTCGTCTCGGCCACCCAGGCCGACATCGACGAACTTGACGCCCTGCTCGCCCGTGCCGGCCTGGTGCGCGGGCAGACCGGCATCGACCCGTGGCGGGCTCCCCGCCCGGTGGTCGACACCCCGCGCTACCGCGCCATGCGCTGCGTCTTCGACCGGCGCGGCCCGGCCGGGCAGACCATGATGTACAGCACCGCCGGCCTCCAGGTCTGCCTCGACGTCGGCCCGGCCGCCGGCCTGGCCGAGCGCTGGGCGGCGGTGCACGCGGTCGGGCCACCTCTGGTGGCGGCCTTCGCCACCGCCGACCGGAACGCCGGGCGGCCCACCGGCTGGGCGTCCGCCCGGATGGCCGCCTGGCTGGACATCGACCCGGCCCGCACCGGCCCAGTCTGGTCGGCGCACCAGCCGGACCGGGACCCCGTCGCCGCCTGGACGCAGTACGTCCTCGCCGCGCCCCTGCTCTGTCTGCGTCACGACGGCCCGGACTGGACACCCCCGCGCGGGGTCACGTTCGCCGACTGGATAGCCGGGGCACTGCCCGACCCACCCACCACCGACGACCTGGAATACCACGTCAGCACCCTCTTCCCACCGGTACGCCCGCGCGGCTACCTGGAGGTCCGCTACCTCGACGCCCAACCCGGCCGGGACTGGACGCTCCCACTGGTCGTGCTGACCGCGCTGCTGGGCGACGAGCGGACGGTCCGGGCGGCCCGGAAGATCGCCGCGCCGGTGGCCGACCGCTGGCGCACCGCCGCCCGGTACGGGCTGGCCGACCCGGCCCTGGCCACGGCGGCCGTGACCCTGCTCGACCTGGCCCGGGAGACGCTGCCGACGCTCGACCTGCCGACCGACACCCACGACGAGATCGACCGCGGGATCCGCCGACGGATCGCCGCAGCGCAGAGGGGAGACCGGTGACCACCACCGAGCAACCGGGCGCGCAGCCCGAGGCGTTGCGCAGCCGGATCGCCGCCGAACTGGCCCGGACCCGGGCCCGCACCGACGCGTTGACCAGCGCGGTGGACGACGACGACCTGGTCCGGCAGCACTCGACACTGATGTCCCCGCTGGTCTGGGACCTCGCCCACGTGGGCAACCAGGAGGAACTGTGGCTGGTCCGGGACGTCGGCGGGCGGGAGCCGGTGCGGCGCGACATCGACGACCTGTACGACGCGTTCAAACAGCCCCGTAAAGACCGCCCCTCCCTGCCGCTGCTGCCCCCGACCGAGGCGCGGGCCTATGTGGCGACCGTGCGGGACAAGGTGCACGACCTGCTCGACGGGGTCCGGTTCTCCGAGCGGCCGCTGGTCGCCGACGGCTTCGTCTTCGGCATGATCGTGCAGCACGAGCAGCAGCACGACGAGACCATGCTCGCCACCCACCAGCTACGCTCCGGGCCAGCGGCGCTCGACGCGCCCCCACCCCCCGAGCCCCGGGCCCGGGTCGCCGCCGAGGTGCTGGTGCCGGCGGGGCCGTTCACCATGGGCACCTCGACCGACCCGTGGGCGCTGGACAACGAACGCCCGGCGCACACCGTCGACCTGCCCGCGTACGTCATCGACGCCGCGCCGGTCACCAACGGCGCGTACCGGGAGTTCCTCGCCGACGGCGGGTACGACGACCCGCGCTGGTGGAGCGCGGCCGGCTGGCGGCACCGCACCGAGGCCGGGCTGAGCGCGCCGATGCACTGGCGACGCGACGGCGACGGCTGGGCGTACCAGCGGTTCGGCCGGTGGGCGCCGGTACGCGACGACGAGCCGGTGGTACATGTCTGCTGGCACGAGGCGCAGGCGTACGCGCGGTGGGCCGGCAAGCGGCTGCCGACCGAGGCGGAGTGGGAGAAGGCGGCCCGCTGGGACCCGGCGACCGGGCGCTCCCGGCGCTGGCCGTGGGGTGACGACGAGCCGACCGCCGAGCACGCCAACCTGGGACAGCGGCACCTGTGGCCGGCACCGGTCGGGGCCTATCCGGCGGGCGCCTCGCCGCTCGGCGTGCACCAGCTCATCGGCGACGTCTGGGAGTGGACGGCGAGCCCCTTCCACGGGCATCCCGGCTTCGCCGTCTTCCCCTACCGGGAGTATTCGGAGGTGTTCTTCGGCGGCGACTACCGGGTGCTGCGTGGCGGCTCGTTCGGCACCGACCGGGCGGCCTGCCGGGGCACCTTCCGCAACTGGGACCACCCGATCCGGCGGCAGATCTTCAGCGGCTTCCGTTGCGCCCGTGACGCCCGGCCCGAGGAGGCCCACGGGTGAGAGGCGGTGTCGCCTGATGTGCCGGCACCTGGCGTACCTCGGCCCCCCGGTGACCCTGCGGTCGCTGCTGTACGACCCGCCGCACTCGCTGGTTCGGCAGTCCTGGGCCCCCCGGGACATGCGCGGCGGCGGCACGGTCAACGTCGACGGCTTCGGCGTCGGCTGGTATCCCGGCACGGGCGGGGACGACGGTCGCGGCGGGGCCCCGGTGCGGTACCGCCGGGCCGGCCCGATCTGGTCCGACCCGACGCTGCCCGAGCTGGCGGCGGTGACCTGTTCCGGCGCGGTGCTGGCGGCGGTGCGTTCCGGCACGGTGGGCATGCCGGTGCAGGAGAGCGCCGCCGCGCCGTTCGCCGGGGGGCGGTGGTTGTTCAGCCACAACGGGGTGGTGCGTGGCTGGCCGGACTCGGTCGTCGGACCGGCCGGCGGCCTGCCGGTGCGGGACCTGCTCACCCTCGACGCGCCGACCGACTCGGCGCTGCTGTGGGCGCTGGTCCGGCACCGGCTGCGGGCCGGCGCGTCGCCGACCGAGGCGGTCACCGCGACCGTCCGGGAGGTCGCCGCCGCGGCCCCGGGGTCACGGCTGAACCTGCTGCTCACCGACGGCGTGTCGGTGGTGGCGAGCGTGTGGGGGCACGCGTTGTCGGTGCGCGCCGACGACGGTACGGCGCTGCTGGCCTCCGAGCCGGTGGACGACGCGCCCGGCTGGCGGGAGGTGCCCGACCGGCGGTGGGTCCGGGCGGGACCGGACGGCGTGCACGTCGGCGAGCTGGATTGACCGGACGGAACAGGACGTTTTCGGTGCAGGAGAGGACGACATGAGCGCGGAACCGCTGGAGATCTACCTGGAGGAACAGGACCTCGACCGGGCGCTGCGGTCCGACGTGCGGACCGGGCTGGCCGCCGACCCCAAGTGGCTGCCCCCGAAGTGGTTCTACGACGCCCGGGGCAGCGAGTTGTTCGAGGAGATCACCCGGCTGCCGGAGTACTACCCGACCCGGGCGGAACGGGCGGTGCTGGCCGAACGGGCGCCCGACATCGCGGCGGCGACCGGGGCGAAGACCCTGATCGAGTTGGGCTCCGGTTCGTCGGAGAAGACCCGGCTGTTGTTGGACGCCTTCACCCGGCACGGCGGGCTGGGCACCTTCGTGCCGCTGGACGTGTCGGTGAGCGCGCTGCGGCAGTCCACCGTGCAGATCGCCACGGACTATCCGGCGCTGCGGGTGCGCGGCATCGTCGGGGACTTCACCCGGCAACTGGACCGCCTGCCGACCGGTGGTCGTCGGTTGGTGGTCTTCCTGGGCGGCACCATCGGCAACCTGGTGCCGGCCGAGCGGGCCGACTTCCTGGCCGCCATGCGCGCTGCCCTGGAGCCGGGCGACCACCTGCTCGTCGGCACCGACCTGGTCAAGGACCCGGCGGTGATCGTGCCGGCGTACGACGACGCGGCCGGGGTCACCGCCGAGTTCAACCGCAACGTGCTGCGGGTGATCAACCGGGAGCTCGACGCCGACTTCGACCCGGACGCATTCGCCCACGTCGCCCACTGGGACCCGGCGCAGGAGTGGATCGAGATGCGGCTGCGGGCCCGACGCCCGATGCGGGTCCGCGTCGACGCGCTCGACCTGACCGTCGGGTTCGCCGCCGACGAGGAGCTGCGTACGGAGGTGTCGGCGAAGTTCCGGCCGGCGGGGATCGGCGCGGAGCTGACGGCGGCCGGATTCCTGCCGACGGAGTTCTGGACCGACCCGGACGGCCTGTTCGGGGTCACCCTGGCCCGCGCCGCCTGACCGCCGACCGGGCCGGAGCGCTACGGTCCGCTGCCGGCCCGACCGCCACCGGGACTGCCGGCGGCCGGTCGGCCGGGGCGGAACCGCCGGTGACGACACCGCCGGCCCGGTGCGTCGGGGCGTCGACGGGCACCCTCCGGGGTGACCTGGCGCACCCGGCGCACCGGCCGGTCGGGCCGTTCGGTTAGGCTGGCAGGCGCGAAGGGGAGTAGCCCCCAATGTCGTGGTCGACACACTGGTGCGTTCCGCACCCGGCCACGCGGCCCCACCAGCGGTGGGGCGGGCGAGACCTTCGACTCTGGCTGTCAACACAGCCGGGTCGAGGTCGCCCCGTCACCTCCTCCCGGCCTGATCGGGAAGGTTCCTCATGGACGGTTTTCTCGTCGCGCTGGTCGTCAGCTTCGGCGTCATCTTCGTCGCCGAGCTGGGGGACAAGTCCCAGCTCATGGCGCTCACGTTCGCCACCCGGTTCAAGACGGTCCCGGTGCTGATCGGCATCACCGTCGCCACCGCGATCGTGCACCTGGCCTCGGTGGCGATCGGGGTCGGCCTGAACGCGGCGCTGCCCACCGGGTGGATCTCGCTGGTCGCCGGCCTGGCGTTCCTCGGCTTCGGCGTCTGGACGCTGCGTGGCGACAAGCTCACCGAGGAGGAGAAGCGCAAGGCGGAGAAGACCGGCAAGTCCGCCATCTTCGCCGTCGGTGTCGCGTTCTTCCTGGCCGAACTGGGCGACAAGACGATGCTCGCCACCATCACCCTGGCCACCAAGTACGGCTGGTTCGGCACCTGGCTCGGCTCGACGCTCGGCATGGTCGCGGCCGACGCCCTGGCCATCGTCGTGGGCCGCATGCTCGGCCGGCACCTGCCCGAGAAGGCCATCAAGTACGGCGCGGCGGC
>NZ_JBMDWU010000117.1:0-18370 GCF_048594385.1 Micromonospora sp.
ACCCAGGCGTGCGGCCGGGTACGCAGGTCGGGCAGCTCGCACAGCGGCGTGCCGTCGGCCAGGGTGGGCAGCACGGTGCAGGCGGTGAAGTCGATGCCGATGGCGACCACCTGGGCCGGGTCGACGCCGCTCTCGGCGAGCGCGGCGGGCACCGCCCGGCGCAGCACCTCGCGGTAGTCGTCCGGGTCCTGCAGCGCCCAGTCGGCCGGCAGGGGCTGGCCGTCGGCGGCGAGCGTCGTCTCCATCACCGCGTGGCGGTACTCGTGCACCGCCGTGCCCAGCTCGGCGCCGTCGCCGACCCGCACCACCAGCGCCCGACCCGACAGCGTGCCGTAGTCGACGCCGACGACGTACCGGTCCTGCGGCTTCGCGCCTGCATCCATGCCGTTCTCCGTTCAATCGTTGGGGGCAAGTGTTAGCGCTCACATGGAATCCGTCAAGGCGCATCCATGTAACACTGCCGTAACCATCCTGAGCGGCCCCGGCACGGCATCCACGATCACCGCTCCGACCAGCCATCGAACAGCCGACATACGCCGAACAGGTGAGCGGTCACATCCGTTCGGTCGGGCCGACCCTTGACACGCCCGCGCGGGCGGTTCCAAACTTCGTGGCGACCGCGCGGCGGGCCCGGAGCCGGGCCGGACGGGCGGCGACCGGTCCACCGGCGTCGTCGCGTCCACCTGCCGTGCCCGCACGACGGACCACGGCCCTCGTCCGCCCGAGACGGACCACACGGCCTTCGCCGCCACCCGCAGGAGGCCGTATGAGGATCGTCGACGCCCGGGTCATCGTGACCTGTCCGGGCCGCAACTTCGTCACCCTGAAGATCGTCACCGACGAGGGGGTCACCGGCGTCGGGGACGCCACCCTCAACGGCCGGGAACTCGCCGTCGCGTCCTACCTGCGCGACCACGTCGTGCCGCTGCTGATCGGGCGCGACCCGGCCCGGATCGAGGACACCTGGCAGTACCTCTACCAGGGGGCCTACTGGCGGCGTGGACCGGTGACGATGAGCGCGATCGCCGCCGTGGACACCGCGCTGTGGGACATCAAGGGCAAGGTCGCCGGCCTGCCGGTCTACCAGCTGCTCGGCGGCCGGTCCCGCGACGGGGTCACCGTCTACGGGCACGCCAACGGCGAGACCGTCGAGGACGTGCTGGTCGAGGTCGCCCGCTACGTGGACCTCGGCTACCGGGCGATCCGGGTGCAGTGCGGTGTGCCGGGCCTGCCGAAGACCTACGGGGTCAGCGCCGACAAGCTGTTCTACGAGCCGGCCGACGCGGCCCTGCCCAGCGAGGCCACCTGGTCCACCGCGCGGTACCTGGCGCACGTCCCGACGGTCTTCGCCCGGGTACGCGACGAGTTCGGCCCCACCCTGCGGCTGCTGCACGACGTGCACCACCGGCTCAGCCCGATCGAGGCCGCCCGGCTCGGCAGGAGCCTGGAGCCGTACGCGCTGACCTGGATGGAGGACCCGGTCCCCGCCGAGCTGCCGGAGGGGTTCCGGCTGATCCGGCAGCACACCACCACCCCGGTCGCCGTCGGCGAGGTGTTCAACACCATCTGGGACGCCGCCCAGCTCATCCGGGAACAGCTCATCGACTACATCCGCACCACGGTGGTGCACGCCGGGGGCATCACCCACCTGCGGCGCATCTTCGACCTGGCGGCGCTGCACCACGTACGCAGCGGCTCGCACGGGGCCACCGACCTCTCCCCGGTCTGCATGGCCGCCGCCCTCCACGTCGACCTGGCCATCCCCAACTTCGGCCTGCAGGAGTACATGCGGCACACCGACGCCACCGACGAAATCTTCCCGCACGGCTACCACTACGCCGACGGCTACCTGCACCCGGCGGAGACCCCCGGACTCGGGGTGGACATCGACGAAGAGGCGGCGGCCCGTTACCCGTACGCCCCGGCGTACCTGCCGGTCAACCGGCTGGAGGACGGCACCGTCCACCCCTGGTGACCGCGGGAACGACCGGACGTCTGGGCATCCGACCCGCCGGGGTCTACCGTACGTACACGGATGGACACTTTGGAGTGAGGACGGTGCCATGACGACAGCACGGACCGGTGCGGGCCGGCTCCTCGCCACGACCGTCGCGATGGCGGTCGGTGTGACCGGCGGCCTGTCCGCCGGGACGCCGGCGCGGGCCGGCTCGAACGGGCAACAGGTCTACTTCGACTGGGGTCCCGCCTGGGGCCGCGCCACCCTCGAGGGCACCAACAACAACGGACAGTACGTGACCTCCCCGTCGATCTACCTCGGTGCCACCGGCTACGGGGCGTTGAACGACTGGTGGTGGAAGGGGTGGGTCACGGTGCACTTCTACTACGCCGACGGGGCCAGCCGGGACAGCCGTACCTGCTGGGTACCGACCGAGCAGAGCGGTTCGGACTGGACCTCCTGCTTCTGACGGCCACCGCCGCCCCTCCGGCGGCAGGAGGCCCGGCCCACGCCCCTGCACCGCCAGCCACGTCGACGCCCCGGTCAGAAGAGGTGAACATGCGGATACCGACGAGAATCGGCAGGATCGCGGTCGGTGCGGCCGTCACGGTGGCCGCCGCGACAGCCGCCGCCCCGCCTGCGGTGGCCGGCTCCAACGGTCAGCAGATCGCGTTCAACTACAGCGGCCCGGCCTACGGGTTCGTCTACCTGGAGGGATACAACCAGTCAGGCGACTGGGTCTACTCCCCCTCGATCCCGCTCGACTCGTCCGGCTACGGCCAGCTCTACGGCTGGTGGTGGCGCGGGTTCGTGACCGTCAACTTCTACTACTCGAACGGGACCTGGGCCCGGGGCAGCACCTGCAACGTACCGATCGACCAGTGGGGCGACTGGACCTACTGCTGACCGACCACCCCACCGGACGGGCAGTCAGCGCAGCTCCTTGACCCGGATCAGGTTGCCGGCCGGGTCGCGGAAGGCGCAGTCGCGCACCCCGTACGGCTGGTCGATCGGCTCCTGGACGACCTCGGCGGCGCCGGCCTGCACCTTCTCGAAGGTGCCGTCGAGGTCGGGGGTGGCCAGCATCAGCCAGCCGTAGGTGCCCTTGGCCATCATCTCGGCGATGGTCCGGCGTTCCTCGTCGGTGACCCCGGGGTCGACCGCCGGCGGGGCCAGCAGGATCGACGTGCCGGGCTGACCGGGTGGCCCGACGGTGATCCAGCGCATCCTCCCCCCGCCGACGTCGTTACGGACCTCGAAGCCGAGGATGTCGCGGTAGAAGGCCAGCGAGGCGTCCGGGTCGTCGTGCGGCAGGACGCAGGTGTCGATGGTGAGATCCATGCCGCTCACGCTAGGTGATGACCGGGGCGGGTGCTTCTCGATTCCTGACCGGTCGGGTCACCTGTCTGGTCAGGCACGGCGGCAACTGCGCCGACCCCCGCGCCGCCAGCGCCCGGTAGCTGCTCGGCGGCATGCCGACCAGCTCGGCGAAGCGGGTGCTGAAGGTGCCCAGCGACGAGCAGCCGACCGCGAAGCAGACCTCGGTGACGCTGAGGTCGCCCCGGCGCAGCAGCGCCATCGCCCGCTCGATGCGCCTGGTCATCAGATAGGAGTACGGTGACTCGCCGTAGGCGCGGCGGAACTGCCGGCTCAGGTGACCCGCCGACATGTGCACGCCCCGGGCGAGCGCCTCGACGTCCAGCGGTCGGGCGTACTCCCGGTCGATCCGGTCCCGCACCCGGCGCAGCCGGGCCAGGTCACGTAGCTGCTGGTCGGGGGCGGATCGGCCGGTCATCCCGTGATCGTGCCAGGTTCCGCCGGCCGACGTCGACGCCACCCCGGGGCGGGTCGGGCGCGGGGGTCAGTGGATGCGGCGACCCCGGGCGTCGGGCACCCCGGACTTACGGAAGAAGTACGTGTTGACCTGGTCCCGCCACTCGGTCGCGCAGCGCAGCTGCTCGGCGAGACGCTCGGTGACCCGGTCGTGCACCGCCGGATCGATCATCCCGGCGAGCCGGGACCACCGGTCCCGCATCGCCACCACCTCCTCCACCCCCGCGAAGTGGGTGTCGTAGATGTGCTGGATGACCGTGCTACCGCTGTGCAGCACGTGGGAGTACGGCACGTGGTGGAAGAAGAGCAGCAGCTCGTCCGGGCACTGCTCCAGCGACTCGTACACCTGTGACCAGGGCGGCGGGTACTGGCCGGCGAACCCGGTGCCGGTCGCACAGGTCCGGTCCACCCCGACGCCGTCGCGGTCGGCGAAGTGGTAGGTGCCCCACCGGCTGTACTCGTAGCCGTCGACCCCCGGCCCGTAGTGGCCGGCCGGGTTCACCATGAAGCCGACGCCCAGCGGGGCGGTGTACCGCTCGTAGGTGCGCCACGAGTCGTCCAGCACGGCGTGCAGCGTCTCGCGGACCAGCGCCGGGTCACCGACCGTCGAGGCCGGGAAGGTCAGGTCGATCCACTCGTCGAGGAGCGCCACCGGGTCGAGCCGTGGGTCCCAGGCCAGCCGGCCGAAGGCGTACAGGTTGGCCTGGGCCAGTGGATGCCCGCACCAGAACGGGTCGTCGCCCACGTTGGCCACCGCCACCAGTTCGCCGCCCCGGTGCGGCCCCGGGCCGGGCACGTCGGCCAGCACGTCGGCCAGCACGTCGGCCAGCACGTCGGCGACGCTGCGCTCCGCCGGCCCCCACAGCCGGAACGCCAGCACCTCGTGCCACCAGGGGGCGAGGTAGCAGGCGTGCCACTGCTGGCCGGTGTACTCCTGGGTCACCTGCAACTCGACCGCCAGCCGGGTGGCCGGCATGGCGGCGATCACCGGCGAGACCGGCTCGCGGGGCTGGAAGTCGACCGGGCCGAACTTCACCTGGAGCACGACGTTCTCGGCGAACCGCCCGTCCAGCGGGGCGAAGTGGTCGTAGGCGGCACGGGCCCGGTCGGTCGTCCGGTCCCGCCAGTCCCGCCGGTGGTCGTAGACGAACGCCCGCCAGTGCACCACTCCCCCGTGCGGGGCGAGCGCGCCGGCCAGCAGGTTCGCCCCGTCGGCGTGGTCGCGGCCGTAGCTGAACGGGCCGGGCTGCCCCTCCGAGTCGGCCTTCACCACGTACCCGCCGAAGTCGGGGATGCGCGCGTAGACCCGGCGGGTGGTGCTCTCCCACCAGTCGCGCACCCCGTCGTCGAGCGGGTCGGCGGTGGACAGGCCGCCGAGGACGACGGGGGCGGCGAAGGTCACCGACAGGTGCACCCGGACGCCGTACGGACGCAGCAGGTCGGCGATCTCGGCCACGTCGTCGAGCCGGTCGGTGAGCAGCAGCGCCTCGGTGGGGCCGACGTTGACGTTGTTCACCGAGATCGCGTTGATCCCCATGGAGGCGAGCAACCGCCCGTACGCCCGCAGCCGGTCCCGGTCGCCGCGCGGCCGGCCGTCCCGCCAGAAGATCGACCCCCCGGCGTAGCCCCGCTCCACCTGCCCCATCACCGGGTGCACCGCCACGTTGTCCCAGTGGTCGAGCATCCGGCGGCGCAGCACCGGCCGGTGCACCCGCGTCGGCTGCTCCCCGGTGAAGGCGGCCTCGCCGAGGCGGACCAGGTGGAACAGCCCGTACAGCAGTCCGGCCGGGGCGTCGGCCAGCACGACCGTGACGCCGTCGGAGCGGGTCAGCAGGAAGCCCTCGTCGCCCGGCGACCCGCCGTCGGGGCCCGGGGCCGCCGTCGCGGCGGGCGGCACCGCCTCGGGCAGCGGTCCCGAGTCGCGCAGGGCGAGCACCAGGTCGACCGGCCCGGCGACGGTCCGCTGCACCCGCCCGCCGTGCCGTGCGCAGGCGCGGGCCACCTCGTCGTGGACCGTGTCGACGAGCGGACCGTCGCCGTGCACCAGCACCCGACGGGCACCGATCGCCCGGAACGCCTCCGGCGGCAGCCACGCCGGGTGCGGCGGCGGTTCCCCCGCTCCGGTGCCGGTGGCCGGGGCGGTGGCGGGGCTGGTCATCGGGTGAAGTCCTTACGCACGAGGTCGGTCATCGGGGCGGCGACCCGCAGGTACGCCAGGACGAACGGCCCGGCCAGCAGCACCGGCAGCGCCTCGGAGACAAGCACGGTGAGCGCCCCGGCGGCGGCCAGCAGCAGGGCGGTGCCGACGGTGACGGTGGGCGTACGGACCAGGAAGTACAGCGCCAGCCGGAGCACGTCGCGGGTGCGGAAGGTGAACAGCGAGGCGATCACCAGCGCGTTGCCGCCGGCCAGGGTGAGCGCGCCCCCGATCGCGAGCAGCGGCACCGCCCAGCCGGTGGGGACGCCCGCGACGGACAGGTGGGCGAGGTTGACCGCGATGACGGTCAGCCAGAGCAGCAGCGGCACCCAGATCCGCAGCACCTGCCCGAGGTTGGCCCGGTAACCCTGCCGGAACCGGACGGCGGGCCGCAGGTCGGTCAGGTCGGGGCGTTGGTGGTGCAGGGCGTACAGGGCGGCGGAGACGGCCGGACCGACCGGGACCAGGCAGAGCGCCACCAGCGGCAGGTTGCTGGCGTCACGGCCCAGCAGGAGCACCGGGACCAGCCCGGGGAGGGTGGTGAGGACCAGCAGGAAACCGACGACGAGCACCGTGTACACCGCGGCGGCGGCCCGCGACAACGGGCCGTCGCCGACCTCCCGCCAGGTCTGCGCGCTCACGACCGCTCCTGCCGGTCGGCCGCCGGGGGGCCGCCGAGCAGCCGCGCCCCGTCCCACCACGGCGGGGTCTCGTCGCGGACCGCGGCCAACTCGACGAGGGTGACCTCGTGCCGGGCCAGGTCGAGGTCGAGGTCGACCCGGCCGGCGGTGATCGGCAGGGCACGGTGGGAGCGGGCCGGTTCGGCGGCCTCCCGCAGGGCGTCGAGCTGCCCCGGGCGGGGGGACCGGGGGCGGCCCATCTCGCTCCAGGCCGTCCAGGCGTTGCCGACGTCCTCGTTGACCGAGGAGCGGAGCAGGAAGGCCGAGGTGACCTCCCCGCCCGTCGTCTGGGCGGGGGCCACCGGGACCGACAGGGCCAGCCGATGCCGGTCGGGCACCGGGTGCAGGCCGGTCACGTCCACCGGGGCCCAGGCCAGGATGGCGACCCGGCCGTCGGGGTGCCGGGTGACCAGGTGGTCGACGCCCCGCGCGAGCACGTCGCCGCCGAGCCGGGCCAGGAACGCGTACAGGTGGTAGGTGGGTTTCTTGATCTGGCGGTGGGTGAGCAGGCCGAACCCGCCGTGGAACAGCGCGGTCGGCACCCCAACCTCCTCGAACACGTCGCTGAACGTCCAGTACGAGAAGGAGTCGACCAGGTCGCCGCCGGCCGCCAGCACCGGGGCGAGGTAGGCCGCGTGGAAGGCCGTGTCGTGGATCGGGTTGTCCGGCCGGTAGGAGGAGTTGAACTCGGTGATGTGCACCGGCAGGTCGGCCAGCGCGGTGCCGTACAGGTGCCGGCGCGGGGCGGCGAACTGTTCCAGCAGCGACGACGCCGGGGCCAGGGTCTGGTGGGTGCCGAACGGCACGTGCTGGGCGGGACCGGAGGTGTAGGCGTGCCGGCTGACGAAGTCGACGGGCACGTCGTGCGTGGTGACGAAGTCGGCGAAGGGCTCCCACCAGTCGTCCGCGCCGGGCGAGATGGCCGGGCCGCCGACCTGCAGCCCGGCGTCGACCTCCTTGACCGCGTGCGCGGTCACCTCGTAGAGGCGGTGGTAGGCGTTGCGGTCGGCGTCCTGCCAGAAGTCGGGCAGGTTCGGCTCGTTCCACACCTCGATCGGCCAGCCGCGCACCTCGTCGAGGCCGTACCGGTCGACCAGGTGGGCCACCGTGGCGCGGACCAGGTCGCCCCACTCCCTGAAGCAGCGGGGCGGGGTGACGTTGCCCTGCCACCAGAACACCGTCTGCTCGCCGGAGGCCAGCCCCTCGGGCATGAAGCCCAGCTCCACGAACGGCCGGATGCCCAGGCCGAGGTAGGCGTCGACGACCTGGTCGACGTACGTGAAGGAGTGGTGCACCTGACGTTCGCCGCCGTTGTGGTAGGGGCGGTGGACGCCGACGCCGTCACTGAGCAGGCCGTGCCCCCGGATGTGCCGGAATCCGATGTCCTGCTGGATGAGGGCCAGCGAGTCCTGGTAGTCGCGGCGCAGGGCCAACTCGAATCGTCCCGTGCCGACACACCGCCGCCAGGCGTCGGTGAGCTGCCCCACGGGTCGGGCGGGAACGGTGATCCGCATGGTGGTGTCCTCCGGTGCTCGCCGGGCCGGGTCGGTCAGCCGTTGTCCTTCTCGAACCGCTCGTGCGCCTTGTTGACCAGGCCGATGTACTGGTCGGCGTTCTTGGCCTTCAGTTCGCCGACGTAGGCGTCCCACTCGGTGAGGGGCCGCTGGCCGAGGATGAACTTCAGCGTGTTCTGCACGACGTGGTCCTTCAGCGGCGTCTCCCACAGCGACGCCTGCTCCCGCTCCTCGTCGGTGAGCGGGGCCGGCGGGTCCACCGGCAGCGGCGTGCGCGCGTTCATCACCTTCTGGAACTCCATCTCCTCCGGGGAGAAGAACGACTGCACCAGGTCGAGCTTGCCGCCGTAGGCGAACACCCCGTTGCCGAAGCCGAAGTCCTTCTGCAGGTGCTTGCTGCCCTTGGGGTTGAGCCCGATCATGTCGACGTCGGGGTTCAGGGTGTACTTGCCGGCGGCGTCCTTGCTGTAGGTGGTGCCCTCGACGCCCCACTTGGCGAACTCCTGGCCGGCGTCGGAGTAGTACAGCCAGTCGATGAACTGCATCATCGCCACGAAGTTCTTGCTGTCCCGGGCCTTCTTGGAGATCATGACGCCGTTCTCCAGCCGGCTGGCCGGGTTGATCTCGCCGGCCGGGCCGACCAGCATCGGGATCTTCGTCAGCTTGGCGTTCGGCAGGGTCTTGGCCAGGTCGGGGCGGTAGTCGTTGACCAGGGTCTGGGCGTTGCTGCCGATGACGAAGGACTTGCCGTTGGCGAGCTTCTGCCGGGCCTGCTCATCGGTCTGGGTGAAGCTCTCCGGGTCGAGCAGCTTCTCCGCCACCAGCTTGTTGAGGTACACGATGACCTGCTTGTACTGCTCGGTGGCGCCGGTGTAGACGAACTTCTTCGCCGCCGGGTCCCAGGTGGCGGGGTTCCAGCTCCACCCGGTCCGCAGGCCGTGCGCGGCGCCGACGATGCTCAGCAGCTCCCCGCCCGGGTTCGGCTTGCTCCACCGGTCCGAGTACGGGTACGAGTCGGGGTAGCGCGCCTTCATCGCCTTGAGCACGGTGTACAGCTCGTCCCAGGTCTTGGGGATCGGGAGGTTGAGCTGCTGGAGGATGTCGGTGCGCACCGCGATCGAGTACTCCGCCCACGGCTTCTCGTGCAGGCCGGGGAGCAGGTAGAACTTGCCGTCGGACTGTCGCAGCGTGTCGAACTCCGGTTGGAGGTTCCACTTGGCGATCTTGTCCTTGAGGTTGGGCATCAGGTCCAGGTAGTCGCTCACCGGCAGGATCGCGCCGGAGGAGACGAAGGCGTTCTCCGACGGGTGGTAGGTCTTCGGGATGATCAGCGGGGCGTCACCGGCGCCGATCAGCAGGCTGCGCTTCTGCTCGTAGTCGCTCAGCGGCACGGCCACCGGGGCGAGCTTGACGTTGGTCCGCTTGGTCAGCTCCGACCAGAACAGCCAGTCGTCCTTGAGCGGGTAGTTGGGGTGGTTGTTGTAGAGGATGGGGAAGGACAGCGGCTCGGTGGCCTTGAACTGCTTGTCGATCCCGTAGTCGGCCATCGCGCCGGCCCGGTTGCCGTCGAGGTCCTTGGCGTCCGGGGCGTCGTCGGAGCAGGCCCCGACGAGGGTGAGGGTGAGCAGCCCGGCAGCGGCTATCGCCACGCGGCGCCACGTCCTGTGGAACATGGCTCGTCCTTTCGATCAGGTGGTGTGGGGGTGCAGTGGGTGGAGCGGTCGGCCGGGCTACCCCTTGACCGCGCCGAGCATCACGCCGGACACGAAGAACCGCTGGATGAAGGGGTAGACCGCGAGGATCGGCAGGGTGGTGAGCACGATGGTCACGGCCTGGATGGTGGCCGCCGCCTGCACCGCGTCGGACTCGGCGACGCCACCGGCGGACTGCGCCCCGGTCGCCCCGGCGATGAGGTTACGCAGGTAGACCGTGACCGGGAGCAGGTCCTGCTGGTCCAGGTAGAGGAACGCGGTGAACCAGGAGTTCCAGAAGGACACCGCGTAGAACAGCACCATCGTGGCGATGATCGCCTTGGACAGCGGCAGCACGATCCGCAGCAGGGTGCCGTACGTGCTCAGCCCGTCGACGGCGGCGGCCTCCTCCAACTCCACCGGCAGGCTCTCGAAGAACGCCTTCATCACCAGCAGGTTGAACACGTTGATCGCGTTGGGCAGGACCACCGCCCAGATGCTGTTCTTCATGCCCAGGCTGGTGATGAGCACGTAGTTGGGGATCAGCCCGCCGGAGAAGAACATGGTGAACACGGCGACCCCGACGAGCACCCCCCGCCCCTTGAGCTGGTGCTTGGACAACACGTACGCGTAGCAGGTGGTCAGCACGATCGAGATCGCGGTGGCGACGACGGTGTAGACCACGGTGTTGCGGTAGTTCGTCCAGAACATCGGGTCGGACATCACCAGCCGGTAGGCGGTGAGGTTGAAGCCCTGCGGGACGAGGTTGACCTTGCCGGCGATGATCGGCGCCTCGTCGCTGAGCGACCGGGCCACGATGTTGACGAACGGGTAGAGCGTCACCACCACCACGAGGGTCAGCACCACGGCGTTGACCGCCTGGAAGACCCGGTAGCCCCGGGTCGGGCGGATGCCCCGGCGGCGGCGGGACGCGGGGCGGGCCGCCGGGGTCTTCGGGCCGGCAGTGCCGGGTGCCACGGTCACCACAGGCTCGTCCCCACCGTACGGCGGGAGATGGTGTTGGCGCTCAGCACCAGGATCAACCCGATCACCGCCTCGAACAGGCCGATCGCGGCGGCGTAGCTGAAGTTGCTGGACTCGAAACCCAGCCGGAACAGGTACGTGGAGATCACGTCGGCGGTCGGGTAGGTCAGCGGGTTGTACAGCAGCAGGATCTTCTCGAACCCGACGGCCATGAAGGTGCCGATGTTGAGGATCAGCAGCGTCACCATCGTCGGCCGGATCCCGGGCAGCGTGACGTGCCAGGTCTGCCGCCAGCGGTTGGCCCCGTCGATCCGGGCCGCCTCGTACAGGTTCTCGTCGATGGTGGTGAGCGCCGCCAGATAGAGGATCGTCCCCCAGCCGACGGTCTGCCAGACCTCCGAGGAGACGTAGACGGCCCGGAACCATCCCGGCTGCTGCAGGAACGGCACGCCCTCCCCGCCGAGCCCCCGGACCAGCTGGTTGACCGAGCCGTCCATCGACAGCAGCTGCATCACCATCGCCGCGACGATCACGATGGACAGGAAGTGCGGCAGGTAGGACACCGACTGGACGAACCGCTTGAGCCTGCGGGCCCGGACCTCGTTGAGCAGCAGCGCCAGCACGATCGGCAGCGGGAAGCAGAACAGCAGGGTCAGCGTGCCCAGCACCAGGGTGTTGGTGAACACCTGCCAGAAGGTCGGGTCGGCCAGGAACAGCCGGAAGTACCGCAGGCCCACCCAGTACTCGCCGAAGACGCTGCCGCCGGGACTGAACCGGCGGAACGCGATCACGTTGCCGATCATCGGCAGATAGCGGAAGACCAGGAAGAACAGCAGCGGCAGGACGGCCAGCGAGTAGAGCTGCCAGTCCCGGCGCAGGGCCCGCCGCCAGGGGTTGCGGCGACGCCGGGCCGGGGCGGGCGTCGCCGCGGCCGGTGGCGGCGGCCGTAGCGTCTGGGATGTCATCCTCGGCCTCCTATCCGGCCTGCGGGTCGGTGCCGGCGGACTCGACGCGTACCGCCGTGAGCAGGTGTCGTCGCGCGCCGACCTGCCGTTCGGCACCGGTCAGGCGCAGCGGCAGGGTCGCCGCCGGGTCGCCGCTGGAGCGACCGAAGCGCAGTTCGACGTCGCCGGGTTCGACGATGCGCCGGCCGTCGCGCCCGGTGAACGAGGCGACGTCGGCGGGCACGGTGAAGCTGACCTGCGCCGCCGTGCCGGGGTCCAGCGGCACCCGGGCGTAGCCGACCAGCCGGACCACGGGTCGGGTGGTCTGGGCGACCGGGTCGTGCAGGTAGAGCTGGACCACCTCGGTGCCGGGGCGGTCGCCGGTGTTGCGCACGGTGATCCGTACCGTCGTCTCGCCGTCGACCGGCCAGGCCGGCGGCCCGCCGGTCTCCCCGGCGCCCGACACCACCGGGTCGGTCCACGCGAAGGTGGTGTAGCCCAGCCCGTGGCCGAACGGGTACGCCGGGGTGGGGTCGATCGAGGACACCTCGGAGCGGCGGCCCAGCGGCGGGGTCAGGTAGGTGCCGGGCAGGCCCCCGGCGTCGCGCGGGACGCTGACCGGCAGCCGCCCGGACGGGTTCACCGCGCCGGTGAGCACCTCGGCGAGCGCCTGCCCGCCACGCTGGCCGAGGAAGAACGCCTGCACGACGGCCGCGGCGCCCTCGTGGTCGGGGCCGAGGGCGTAGGGCCGGCCGGTCATCAGCACCAGCACCACCGGGGTGCCGGTGTCGAGCACGGCCCGGACCAGGTCGGCCTGGACGCCGGGCAGTCGCAGGTCGGGCGCGTCGCAGCCCTCGCCGGAGGTGCCCCGGCCGAACATGCCGGCACGGTCACCGACGGCGAGCACGCAGACGTCGGCCTGCGCCGCGGCGGTGACCGCCGCCGCGATGCCCGAGGTGTCGTCGCCGGTGATCGCGCAGCCCGGCTCGTGCACGAGGCCGGGAACCAGCCGGGTGAGTTCGTCGCGCAGCGAGGGGATCTCCAGACCCAGCCCGTGCTCGGGGTGGCGGACCCCGACGTGGTTGGGGAAGGAGTAGCAGCCGAGCAGGGCCATCGGGTCGTCGGCGACGGGGCCGACCAGGGCGACCCGCCGGCCGGGGGCCAGTGGCAGCACGCCGTCGTTGCGCAGCAGCACCACCGACTCGCGGGCCAGCCGCAGGGCGACGTCCCGGCTGGTCTCGTCGTCGAGCCGCAGGTTCGCCGCGTCCTCGGGCAGTTCCTGCCAGTCCTCGTCGAGCAGCCCGAGTTCGATCTTCTGGATCAGCACCCGGCGTAGCGCCCGGTCGATCAGCGCCTCGTCGACCGCGCCGGCCCGCACGGCCGCCACCAGCGGTTCGCCGAACGCGTCCACGGTGGGCAGTTCCACGTCGATGCCGGCGCGCAGGGCGAGCCGGGCGGCGTCGGCGGCGTCACCGGCCACCCCGTGCAGGGTCTGCAGGAAGCGCACCGCGAAGTAGTCGGCGACGACGGTGCCGGTGAAGCCCCACTCGTCGCGCAGCAGCCCGGTCAGCAGCCCCTCGTCGGCCGCGGCGGGCAGGCCGTCGATCTCGGCGTACGAGTTCATCACCGAACGGGCCCCGCCGAGGCGCAGGGCCATCTCGAACGGCGGCAGGATGACGTCGGCCAGTTCCCGGGGACCCATCGACACCGGGGCGAGATTGCGTCCGCCCCGGGAGGCGGAGTAGCCGGCGAAGTGTTTGAGGGTGGCGACGATGCCGGCGCGTTCCAGGCCCCGCACGTACGCCGCCCCGGTGGTCCCGACCAGGTACGGGTCCTCCCCGATGGTCTCCTCGGTACGCCCCCAGCGGTAGTCGCGGGTGACGTCGAGCACCGGGGCGAGTCCCTGGTGGACCCCGGCGGCCCGCATCGAGCGGCCGATCCGGCCGGCCATCTCCTCGACCAGCTCCGGGTCGAAGGAGGCGCCCCAGCCCAGCGGGGTCGGGTAGACGGTGGCCCGCCAGGCGGCGAAGCCGGTGAGGCACTCCTCGTGCACCTGGGCGGGGATGCCGAACCGGCTCGCGGCGGCGATCTGTGCCTGGGAGGCGGCCAACGAGCGGGCCCCGACCACGGGGTCCACGGGTGCGGTGCCGAACGGGCGGGTCAGCTGGCCGAGCCCGTGCCGGATGATGGTGCTCCACGGTGGCGCACCGTCGATCATGTCGGCCTGGTGCGGGGCGACCCCCTCGCCGGAGGCTTCCGCGCCGACCCAGACGCCGACGAGTTGGGCGATCTTCTCCTCCAGCGACATGAGCGGCACCAGTGCGTCGGCCCGTTGCGCGGGTGAGCGTCGGGGGTCCCGCCACGGTTGGGTTCCGCGGGGTGCCGGGCCGTCGTCGACGGGCACCTGACTTCTCATGCCACACCTCTCAGCTTCGACGCTCCCCCGTCGGCGCCCGTCGGACGGGCATGACGCGGCGGCGGGGGGTTCGAAAATTTCGTAAACAGCGCGTTACCTTTTTCGGGCAACTTAGGAGGCATTGCCGGCGCATGTCAAGGGGCTCAATTGGGATATGTAGCCGCGTATTTCCCGGAAGGTACATTCACCCCCGTCAAAATCTACCCGCACTGTCGAATCCCGGTTTCGAACCGAACGTGCTAGAGTTCTCCGAAACTTTCGGACGTGCCTGGTGAGGCTTCGATGACCGCGTCCCGCCCGCTCATCCCACAGGCCTCGGCCACGATCGCCACCATCGCCGAGGAGGTCGGCGTTTCGGTGGCGACCGTCTCGAAGGTGCTCAACGGGCGGGCGGACGTCGCCGCCGAGACCCGGGCGCGGGTCGAGGAGAGCCTGGAGCGCCACCGGTACCGCCGCCGCATCCGCCGGCAGTCGCCCGGGATCGACCAGATCGACCTGGTCTTCCACGAGTTCAACTCCGGCTGGGCGATGGAGATCATGAGCGGGGTCGAGGCGGTGGCCTCCGCCGCCGGACTGGGCATCGCCATCTCCCAGCTCGACGGGGCGCACCGGCCCGCGCCCCGCCGGCTGGACGCCCTGGTCGCCCGGCGTCCACTGGGCCTGCTCTTCGTGCTCTGCCACCCGACCCCGCCGCAGCAACTCATGCTGGCCGAACACCGCATCCCGTTCGTGGTCGTCGACACCGACAGCGCCACCTCGGCGTCGGTGCCGACGGTCGGCTCCAACAACTGGAACGGCGGCCTGCTGGCCACCCGGCACCTGCTGGAGCTGGGGCACCGCCGGATCGCCGTCATCTCCGGGCCCCGCGACGTGCTGTGCAGCCAGGCCCGCGCCGCCGGCTTCCGCTCCGCCCACGACGAGATCGGCCTCCCCCTGGACGCCGACCTGGTGCGCTACGGCAGCTTCTACGTCGACGGCGGGCACGCCCACGGCCTGGAACTGCTCGCCGGGCCCGACCGGCCGACCGCGATCTTCGCCGGCTCGGACCTGCAGGCCATCGGCGTGCTCCGGGCCGCCCGCCGGCTCGGCCTGCGGGTCCCCGACGACCTCTCGGTGATCGGGTACGACGACCTGCCGGTCGCCGGCTGGACCGACCCGCCGCTGACCACCGTGCACCAGCCCCTGCGGGACATGGCCGGCACCGCCACCCAGATGCTGCTGGAGCTGGCCCGGGGCGCGACGGTGGCGACCAGTCGGATCGACCTGGTGACCGAGCTGGTCGTCCGGGAGAGCACCGCCCCACCCGCCACCACCCGTCCCTGACCCCCCGAGGAACCCATGACATCCAGCGAGGACCTGCGGCAGTACACGCCGACCGTCGTCGAACCGGCCGACTTCGACCAGTTCTGGCGGGACACGCTCGTCGCGGCACGTGAGCGGCCGGTGCTGGTCGACGTCCGCCCGCACCGGACCGACCTGCGGCTGGTCGACACCTGGGACGTCACCTTCGCCGGGTTCGCCGGTGACCCGGTGCGGGCTTGGTACACCCGCCCGGCCGGGGTCGGGACCGCACTGCCCGCCGTGGTCGAGTACGCCGGCTACGGGCGCGGCCGGGGCCTGCCGCACGAGCGGCTGACCTGGCCGGTGGCCGGATACGCGCACCTGCTGATGGACAACCGGGGCCAGTCCGGGCTGCACGGCGCGGGCGACACCCCCGACCCGCAGGGCGCGCCCGGCGGCCCGTGGCCCGCCACCTGGGGCATCCTCACCCCGCACGACTACCACTACCGCCGGCTGATCACCGACGCGGTCCGCGCGGTCGACGCGGTCCGCGCGCTGCCCGGGGTGGACCCGGCCCGGGTGGCAGCCGTCGGCAACAGTCAGGGCGGCGGGCTCGCCCTGGCCGTCGCCGGCCTGCGCGACGATCTCGCGGCGCTGCTGAGCACCGCGCCGTTCCTGTGCGACGTGCAACGCGGGATCGAGCTGACCGACGCCGCCCCGTACGGCGAGATCGCCCGGTACCTGGCGGTGCACCGGCAGGTCGAGGAGGCCGTCCGGCACACGCTGTCCTATGTCGACGGGGTGACCTTCGCCCGGCGGGCCACCGCGCCCGCGCACTTCGGCATCGGCCTGCGCGACAACGTCTGCCCGCCGAGCACCGGCTTCGCCGCCTACAACCAGTACGGCGCGGCGAACGGTCGGGAGGGGACACCGCCACGGGAGCTGCACACCTACCCGTTCAACGGCCACGAGGGCGGCGAGGCGTGGCAGGTCGAGCGGCAACTGCGCTGGCTCGACCCGCTGCTGCGCCCGGCCACCGGCGATCCGACGCGGTGACCGTGGGGCGGTGACCGGTGCCGCGCGGGTGGGGACACCGGCCCGACCGGCGGACGGGACGCCGCCCCGCGCAGGGGCGGTCCGCGCCACCCGGCATCGTCGGGGAACCGGCCGGTAGTTCACCCGGGCATCGTCGCGCACCGATCTGTTGCCGATGTTAGCGATAACACGATATGGTGCATCGCGGCGGGAGCGCAGGGCACGCTCCGGCCGTGGTCACCGGTTCGTCCACCCGCCGGGGTTCGTCCACCTGCGGGGGTCGGTGGCCACCGGCACACACGGCGTCCACCGCCGGTGACGCGGTCCGGGTTCCCGGTCGACGCGCGTGGCGCACCTCCGCCCGTCAGCTCCAGGGCAATCCGCCGGGCACCCGGCGGTCGGTCCGTGCGCGCGGGCGACGTCCGGGCCCGTGCCGGCACACCCCCTTGTCCACGAGCCGGACGAGACGGCGACATCCCGGGACGGTCGCCGCGCTGCACGTCCGCACCGCGCTCCGCACGCCACCCCAGGGAGTTTCCATGAGCGGCACGAGCTGCCCGAACGCCGGGCCACCCCCGTCCGACCACCCCCATCCCGCCCGTACCGCACCCACCGGCCGACGGCTGCCCACCATGCGGCGCGGCCTGCGCCTGCTGGGCCTGGCCACCGCCGCCCTGGTGGCCGCCGTCGCCACCGGGTCGGTGGTGACCGCACCCGCCAACGCCGAGTCCAACGGCGGGGTACGGGTGATGCCCCTCGGCGACTCGATCACCGACGGCTTCAACGTCCCCGGCGGCTACCGCATCGAGCTGTGGCAGCGGATGGTCGCCGACGGCTACCGGGTCGACTTCGTCGGCTCGATGTTCAACGGTCCGTCCAACCTCGGCGACCACGACCACGAGGGCCACTCCGGCTGGACCATCGCCCAGATCGACGCCAACGTGGTGAACTGGCTGCGCAACACCACCCCGCGCACGGTGCTGCTGCACATCGGCACCAACGACATGTACAACGCCTCCGGCGCGCCGACCCGGCTCTCCACCCTGATCGACAAGATCACCAACACCGCGCCGAACGCGGACGTCTTCGTCGCCACGATCATCCCGCGCAACGGCACCGAGTCGGCGGTCCGCACGTTCAACGCGGCGATCCCCGGGATCGTGCAGAGCAAGGTCAACGCCGGCAAGCGGGTGCACCTGGTGGACATGTTCAGCGCGGTGGGCACGGCCGACCTGGCCGACGGCATCCACCCGAACGCCACCGGCTACCGCAAGATGGCCACCACCTGGTACAACGCCCTGCGGGCGGTGCCCGGCAGCCTCGGCGGCAACACGCCGACCACGCCGCCGACCACCGCCCCGCCCACCACGCCGCCACCGACCACCCCGCCTCCGACCACCCCGCCGCCGACCACCCCACCGCCCACCACGCCCCCGCCGTCGGCGGGTTGCCGGGTCGCGTACACGGTCAACGCCTGGAACTCCGGCCTGACCGCCTCGATCAGCATCACCAACACCAGCAGCACGGCGGTCAACGGGTGGGCGCTGGCGTTCACCCTGCCCGGCGGGCAGACCATCACCGGTAGCTGGAACGCCACCTACACGCCGACCAGCGGGGCGGTCACCGCCCGCAACGTCTCCTACAACGGCACGATCGCGCCGAACACCTCGGTCGACGTCGGCTTCCAGGCCGAACACACCGGCAACGCGGCCAAGCCGACCGCGTTCACCCTCAACGGCACCGCCTGCTCGGTCGCCTGATCCACCCGTGCGCCCCCCCGGTGGGGGGCCCCCCCCCCCGCCCCGCGAGCCCCCCCCCCCCACCCCCCCCCCCCCCAC
>NZ_JBMDWU010000118.1:0-23698 GCF_048594385.1 Micromonospora sp.
CTGACGCAAACCTCTTGATCACCGCACAAAGGCAGGGGCGCAAAGGCGGGGGCGGCAGGGGACGGGAACGCCCTCCCGCTCTGTCGAGCGGGAGGGCGGTCCCGGTTCAGGCTGGGGTGGTGGGTCCGGCGCCGGCGGTGGGCGGGCCGGGGCAGCGCGTGTACGTGCGGCCGGAGCCGCAGGGGCAGGGGGCGTTGCGGGACGGGCCACCCTCGGCAGCCCGGTCGACCGGGCCGGTGTTCCGCCGGGCGCTGCTGGCCGCGGCGGCCTGACCGCTCGCCCCGGCGGCAGCCGGCCGACGCGACCCACCGGCGGCCGGACGGGCCTGCGACGGAGCCTGCGGCTGCCCACCCCCGATGCCGAGCGCCGGGGCGGACGGCTCGGGCTCGGGCCGCTCCACGGCCACCGCACCCGCGCCCGCCTCACCGTCGATCGTGGGGGCGGAGTATTGCAGCCCCTGCTGCTGCGGCGCCCGGTTCAGACCCTTGGCCCGGATCTCGACCGGCTTCTCCAGCAGCTGGACCTCCTCGGCCTCCGGCTCCGGCTCCTGGACCTGCACCTCCAGGTTGTAGAGGAAGCCGACCGTCTCCTCCTTGATGCCCTCCATCATCGTGGCGAACATGTCGAAGCCCTCGCGCTGGTACTCGATGACCGGGTCGCGCTGGGCGTACGCCCGCAGGCTGATGCCCTCCTGGAGGTAGTCCATCTCATAGAGGTGCTCGCGCCACTTGCGGTCGATGACCTGGAGCAGCACCATCCGCTCCAACTGGCGGGTGGCCTCCTCGCCGAGGTTCTCCTCCCGCCGGTCGTACGCGGCGTTCGCGTCCTCGCGGAGGCGGGCCAGCAGGAAGTCCTGGTCGAGGCCCGCCCGGGAGCCGACCTCCTCCTCCAGCTCCTCGATGGTGACGCCCACCGGGTAGAGCTGCTTGAGGCTGGCCCAGAGCTGCTCGAGATCCCAGTCCTCGGCATAACCGTCGCTGGTGGCGCCCACCACGTACGCGCCGACGGTGTCGTCGATCATGTTGCGGACCTGGTCGGAGAGGTCCTCGCCGTTGAGCACCCGCAGCCGCTCGGCGTAGATCACCTGGCGCTGCTTGTTGAGCACCTCGTCGTACTTGAGGACGTTCTTACGGATCTCGGCGTTCTGGCCCTCGATCTGGGCCTGGGCGTTCTTGATCTGCCGGGTGACCATCTTCGACTCGATGGGCACGTCCTCCGGGATGTTGAACCGCTCCATCACCGCCTCGACCGCACCGGCCCGGAACCGCTTCATCAGCTCGTCCTGGAGCGACAGGTAGAACCGGGACTCGCCCGGGTCACCCTGCCGGCCGGCCCGGCCGCGTAGCTGGTTGTCGATCCGGCGGGACTCGTGCCGCTCGGTGCCGAGCACGTAGAGGCCACCGGCGGCGGCCACCTCCTCGGCTTCGGTCTCGCACGCCTGCTTCCAGGTGGGCAGGACCTCCTCCATCGCCTTGGCGTACTCCTCCTCCTGCTCGACCGGGTCGAGGCCGCGCTGGCGCAGCTCGCTGGCGGCGAGGAACTCGGCGTTGCCGCCGAGCAGGATGTCGGTGCCCCGGCCGGCCATGTTGGTGGCGACGGTGACCGCGCCCTTGCGTCCGGCCTGGGCGACGATCTCGGCCTCGCGGGCGTGGAACTTCGCGTTCAGCACGGAGTGTGGGATGCCCCGGCGGCGCAGCAGCGTGGACAGGATCTCGGAGTTCTCCACCGAGACGGTGCCGACGAGCACCGGCTGGCCGGCCTGGTGCCGCTCGGCGATGTCCTCGATGACCGCGTTGAACTTGGCCTTCTCGGTCTTGTAGATGACGTCGGCCTTGTCCATCCGGACCATCGGCCGGTGCGTCGGGATGGTCACCACGCCGACCTTGTAGACCTTGTTGAACTCGCCCGCCTCGGTCTGGGCGGTACCGGTCATGCCGGAGAGCTTCTCGTAGAGGCGGAAGTAGTTCTGGAGGGTGATGGTGGCCAGGGTCTGGTTCTCCTGCTTGATCTCCACCCCCTCCTTGGCCTCGATCGCCTGGTGCATGCCCTCGTTGTAGCGGCGGCCGTGCAGGATGCGCCCGGTGAACTCGTCGACGATCAGGACCTCGCCGTCGCTGACGATGTAGTCCTTGTCGCGCTTGTAGAGCTCCTTGGCCTTGATCGCGTTGTTGAGGTAGCCGACCAGCGGGGTGTTCACCGACTCGTAGAGGTTGTCGATGCCGAGCCGGTCCTCGACCTTGGCCACACCGCGCTCGGTGACCGCGATGGTGCGCTTGGCGTAGTCGACCTCGTAGTCGCCCTCGCCGTCCTTGCCGGCCTGGAGGCGGGCCACCACCCCGGCGAACTCGCCGTACCAGCGGGCGGAGTGCTCGGCCGGGCCGGAGATGATCAGCGGGGTCCGGGCCTCGTCGATCAGGATCGAGTCGACCTCGTCGACCACGGCGAAGTTGTGCCCGCGCTGGACCAGTTCCTCGTGGGACCAGGCCATGTTGTCGCGCAGGTAGTCGAAGCCGAACTCGTTGTTGGTGCCGTAGGTGATGTCGCACTCGTAGGCGGCCTTGTGCTCGGCGGCCGGCCGGTTGGGCAGCACCACCCCGACGGTCAGGCCGAGGAACTCGTGCACCTGACCCATCCAGGCGGCGTCGCGCTGGGCCAGGTAGTCGTTGACGGTGACCACGTGCACGCCCTTGCCGGAGAGCGCGTTGAGGTAGACCGCCATGACCGAGGTCAGCGTCTTGCCCTCACCGGTCTTCATCTCGGCGATGTTGCCGAAGTGCAGCGCCGCGCCACCCATCACCTGGACGTCGTACGGCCGCTGGCCGAGCACCCGGGCGGCCGCCTCGCGCACCGTGGCGAACGCCTCGGGCAGCAGGTCGTCGAGGGTCTCACCATCGGCGAGCCGCTCCCGGTACTGGTCGGTCAGTGACCTCAGCTCGTCGTCGGTGAGGTTGACGTAGTCGTCCTCGATCGAGTTGACGGCGGCGGCGATGGCCTTCAGCCGGCGCACCATACGGCCCTCGCCCGCGCGGAGGACCCTTTCCAGAATCGACACGGATCAACGCTCCCCTAGACAGTCTCGAACCATCGTAGGCGCTCAGTCGGCGCAATGGTCACTGGTGGCGGCGGTCCGACCCGACCAAACCGACATAACGCTCGGCTCAACCCGCCGCCCGGTGGTTATCCGGTTACGCCCACCGCGAACGATCCGGCACGATGACCCGCATGGAGCCTGTGGAGATCATCGAGGACGGCCTGCTGCTGCGTCCGTGGCTCGCCTCGGACGCGGACGACGTGCACCGGGCTTGCCAGGACCCGGACATCCAGCGCTGGACCACCGTACCGCGTCCGTACCGGCCTGAACACGCCCACGGGTTCGTCACCGGGATGAGCACCCGTGCCTGGGCCGACGGCAGCGGGGCGCCGTTCGCGGTCTGCGACGCCGCCACCGGCGAACTGCTCGGCTCCTGCGGCCTGGTCACGATCGACCGGGAGGTCGAGACCGGCGAGATCGGCTACTGGACCGCCCCCTGGGCCCGGGGTCGGGGGGTCACCGTGCGGGCCACCCGGGCGGTCGCCCGCTGGGCCTTCGACGCCCTGGCGCTGCGTCGGCTGATCTGGCAGGCCGAGGTGGGCAACCACGCCTCCCGGCTGGTCGCCCTGCGGGCCGGCTTCCAGATCTCCGGTGAGCTGCGGCTCGCCCGGCCCGCCGGGAACGGCCGGGTCGAGGGCTGGGTCGGCTCGCTGCTGCCCGGCGAGGTGCCGGCGGCCGGCGCGGACGGTCCGGCCGGGCCGGGCACCCTGGACGCCCGGCGGACCGCCGTGTTCGGCCGGCCGCAGCCCGTCCTGTTCGCCACCGCCGGGGACACCGAGTTGCGGCTGCGGCCGATGGAGGAACGCGACCTGGACGGGGTGGTCGCCACCTGCCAGGACCCGGACACCGTCCGGTGGACCAGCGTGCCGCACCCCTACCGGCGCACCGACGCCGAGGGCTACCTGACCTACGGCGGGCTGGCCTGGGCGCGGGGCAGCAGCGCGTGTTTCGTGCTGGCCGGCCCGGACGACGCCTTCGCCGGCACCGTCGACCTGCGGTTGAACCCCGTCGACCCGCTGCGGGCCGAGGTCGGCTTCATGACCGCGCCGCAGGCCCGGGGCCGGGGCTGGATGCCGGCCGCGCTCGGCGCGCTCGCCGCCTGGGGCGTCACCGGCCTCGGCCTGGTCCGGGTCGAGTGGAAGGCCCACGTCGGCAACACCGCCTCCCGGCGGGCCGCCGAGAAGGCCGGCTTCACCGTCGAGGGCACGCTGCGGGGCGGCGTGTCGCACCGGGGTGAGCGGGTCGACGCCTGGGTCGGCGCACTGCTCGCCCAGGACCTGACGTGACCCCGGAGGTCATCGAGGCCGGACCGGTGCGGCTGCGGCCGTTGCGGCCGGACGACGCCGAGGACCTCGCCGCCGGCCGCGACGATCCGGTGAACCTGCGGTTCAAGCCGGTGGGGATGCCGCATCCCTACACGGTCGCCGACGCGCACTGGTGGATCTCCGAGGGCGCCCCGGCGGCGTGGCGCAGCGGCGGCGCCGCGTACGCGATCGTCGATGCCGGAACCGACCGGCTGGTCGGCGGGGCCGGGCTCAGTCAGGTGGCACCGGGTCGGGGGCAGGCGGAGCTGGGCTACTGGGTGGCACCGCGGGCCCGGCGGCGCGGGATCGCCACCGCCACCACCCGGGCCCTGGCGACGGCCGCGTTCCAGGCCGGCCTGGCCCGGCTGGAGCTGCTGATCAGGGCCGAGAACCCGGCCAGCCAGCGGGTCGCGCTGGCCGCCGGTTTCCACCCCGAAGGGGTACGCCGGGCAGCCGGCGCGGGCCGCGACGGCGACCGGTACGACCTGCTCGCCTGGGTACGCCTCGCCGACGACCCGCCTGGCCCGGTCCCGCGCCTGCTGCCGGACCTGCCCGACGGGCGGCTCACCGACACGGTGGTGACCCTGCGCCGGCTCACGCCTGCCGACGCCGAGGTGCTGCACCGGTTGCACACCCGCCCCGAGGTGGTGGCGACCCGGGTCCGTCCGGTTGCGCCGACCAGGGCGGACATCGACCGGCGCTGCGCCGTTGCCGAGAGCGACTGGCTGACCGGCCGGGCGGCCGACTTCGCGCTGTGCGACGCGGTGACCGGCACGATGGTCGGTGGTTGCGCACTGATCTACGACGAGCCGGCCACCGGCCAGGCGATGATCGGCTACAGCCTGCTGCCCGGGGCGCGGGGGCGGGGGCTGGCCACCCGGGCGGTCCGGCTGCTGGCCGGCTGGACGTGCGGCCCGGTGGGCCTGGCCCGCCTCTGGGCCGGTACGGCCCCCTGGAACACCGCCTCCCAGCGGGTGCTGGACCGGGCCGGTTTCCACCGGGAGGGCGTGATGCGCGCCCGCCTCCCCGCTCCGACGCCGGACACCCCCCGCCCCGACACCGTCCTCTGGTCCTTCCTCCCCACTGATCCCCACCCCCTCCCGCCGCGGTGATCAAGAGGTTCGCGTCAGATGGATCTTCGAAGGTGACGCGAACCTCTTGATCGACACCGCCGGGTGGGCGGGGAGAGCGGGGCGGGTGGGTCAGGTGTCGAGGGAGATGATGCCGTAGTCGTAGGCGTGGCGACGGTAGACGACGCTGGGGCGGCCGGACTCCTTGTCGTGGAACAGGTAGAAGTCGTGGCCGACGAGTTCCATCTGGAACAGGGCGTCATCGACGGTCATCGGGTCGGCGGGGTGCACCTTCGCCCGCGCGATGTGCCAGGGCTGGTCGTCGTGCTCCTCCGGGCGCTCCTCGACGGCGGTGGCCGTGCCACCGGCGGACACGTTCGCGTCGTCCAGGCCGGCCACCGGCAGACCGGCGGTGGCGGCGGCGACCGAGATCGGTGCGTGCCGCCCCCGGTGTACGCGGCGACGGTCGGCCGCCCGGCGCAGTCGGGTGTCCAGCTTGGCGATCGCGGCGTCCAGTGCGCTGTAGAAGTCGTTCGTGCAGGCCTCGGCCCGGATCACCGGACCCCGGGAGACGCAGGTGATCTCCACTCGCTGGCAGGTGTCGGACTGCCGGGGATTGCGTTCGTGGAACAGCTCCACATCGACCCGGATGAGCTTGTGATCGTAGCGTTCGATTTTTGCGAGTTTCTCCGCTACGTGTACCCGGTAATGGTCCGGCACTTCGACGTTTCGACCCTTGACCACGATGTCCACGTGACCTCCCTTTTCCGGATGGCCGGCTGATCTTTCGAATCCGGCCGCGCGACCTCGGGAGGGCCCCTGGGAGCGTCGACCGGTCAGGTACGGCTACGCCTCCTTCCACCGTCGGGGGCTGGTGGGAAACCTTCCTACCCCCGACACGAAAACGCTAACTCCTGTACGGGCGACAGTCACCCCCGGTTGCGGGAAACCCTCAGAGAATTAACAGCAACCAACACCATGGGGTGAAACGGAAACACGAAGCGTCACCATCACCGCCGTTTTTGCGTTGCACCCAGCACGGCCGCGCCGTATGGCGTCATTCCCGCCGCACGCAAAGTCCGACTCACCGCCGCCAGGGTCGCCCCGGTGGTCAGGATGTCGTCCAGCACCACCACCGCCCGGCCACCGGCACCCCGCCCGGCCCAACCGGGTCGCAGCCGGAACGCCGACTGGGCCGCCGCGGCCCGCCCCGCCCGGTCCAGCTCCACCGAATCCGGCCGGGGCAACGCCCGCACCGGCACCGCCGTCCGCACGGCCCAGCCGGCCCGCCGCAACCGGATCGCCGCGTGCCGGGCCAACCGGGTCAGGTGGTCGCCGTAGCGCTCCCGGGCTGCCGCCGCCCGGTCCGGCACCGGCACCAGCAGCACCGGCCGGGCCTCGCCCACCGAGGCCGCCACCACCTCCGCCAGCAACCCGCCCAACGGCCGGGCCAGCCCGTGCCGACCCCGTTCCTTGTACGCCAGCAGCGCCTCCCGCAGCGGCCCCGCGTACGGGCCGAGGGCGTGGCACGGGGGCAGGTCGGGCGGGGCCGGGGTGGGGCGCGCCGGCACCGGGCGCAGCGCGGCGAGCCCGCGTACGCACTGTGGGCAGCAGCCCTGCCGCAGGCGCGCGTCCCGCCGGCCGCACCCCGCGCACCCGGTCGGGAAGACCAGATCGCTCAGGTCGGCCCAGAGCCCGCCCACATCCGGCACGGCGTGCTCAGAACAGGAAGAACGGCGCGGTCGGGCTGCCCGCCCGGCCACCGGCGGGCGGGGGCGGCACGTCGAGCACCTGCTCGCCCCGGATCGTCTCCGCCGACGACGCCCGGAAGCGGTAGGAGACCCCGTTGGCCTCGTACATCATCATCACCGTCGGCAGCACGTACGTCGGGTTGCCCGGGTACACCGCCAGGTGGGTCACCCGGGCACCCACGTCGGTGACCAGCGGAGTCTGCTGCACCCCGTCCACGCCCACCTCGTACACGGCGGAACGGTTGGTGGAACCGGCCACGGCCAGCGCGTTCTCCTGCGCCCAGTCCACCGCCGACAGGTCGGTCAGCGTGGTCGCGACATGGCGTACCGGGCCGAGCGAGACCACCCCGCCGTCGAGGCTGGCCGTGCTGAGACAGAGCCGCCCACCGACGATCAGCGCGATCCGGTGTCCGTCCAGCGAGGCGGCCACCGCGCTGACCGGACCCGCCACGCCCACCGGCACCGGCACCATCCGGGCCCGGTCGTCGAACCGGTAGAGCCGCCCATCAGCCACCACCAGCCCGTACGGCTGGGCCGCACCGAGCGGACGCAGCCAGACCGGCCGGCCGATCGCCGCGAAGGTCTGCGCCCCCGGGGTCATCACCTGCACCGGCGCCACCCCCGACCCGGTGACCAGCCGCTGCCGGCCGCCACCGGCGGTGGTGACCAGGGCCGCGAGGGTCTTCTCGGCGGTCCGCCGCACGGCGGCCGAGACGACGTCGTGGTTGTCCTCGGTGCGGACCGGCACGGTGCCGATCGCCTCGGCCTCGAAGGCGAGCGGGTGGATCGCCCCGGCGTAGACGGTGAACCGCTGCGGCCCCTGCGTGAGCGGGTAGACCGGGTTGGCCAGGCGGTGCGCGGCGAGGTCGTCGATGGTCACCCGGGACTGGTTGCGGGTGGTGAGCTGGAGCGGCCCGTCCAGGTCGGACAGCGACCAGGCCAACTGGATGCCGAGCTTCTCCAGCTTGCGCCGGTCGTCGCCAGGCAGGTCGAGGTTGACCTCCCACCGGCCGTCGGTCTTGACGGCGTTGTTGATCAGGGCGGTGCGGTCCGGCAGGCCGCTCACCCCCTGCCGCAGCCACTCCGACGGTCCGGCGATCAGCCACTTGACCGCCTCGCTGACCAGCCGCTCGGCCGGCACGGCCAGCGGCAGGTAGCGCTGGTCGGCGACCAGCCGGGTGGCGTCGGAGTTCCAGAAGTAGACCGTCCGGGTCTGGTAGTAGTCCCGCAAAGACAGCGTGTCGAGCAGCAGCACGGAGGGCGGATCGGTGACGTAGTAGCCGCCGGCCTCGGTGCCCTCCTGGCCCGGCTCGGCGGAGCCGCGCAGCGAGAACTGGTATTCCGTGTCGGTCACCACCGGCGGGCCGAGCACCCCGTTGGCCCGCAGCACCCCCACCTGCTGCACCGGCACCCGGACGGTGAGCAGGCCACTGGCGTTCTCGGTGATCACCGGATTCTCGATCAGCCGGACCACGTTGATCGCGACCTCGCTGCCCTGCTTCTCGGCGAGCCGGTTGCGGTCCTCCCGGGCGATGAACTGCTTAACCCGGGCGTACGCCCGCTCGGGCTCGCCGGCCGCGGCGGCCAGGAAGTTGCGGACGAACGCTTCCCGGTCGGCGCCGCTGGCCGTCCGGGTGGGGGGTTCGCCGCGAGCGAAGCTGGACGAGCCCGCCGACGCAGCCGGCCCGGAGCCGTCGACCTGCACGTCGGTGCGGTCGGGGATGCCACAGCCGGCGACGGCGGCCAGCAGCGCGGCGCAGAGCAGCCCGGACAGGGCCCGGGGCCGGTTCACGACCGGGCCTCCGCCCGCTCGTCGGCACCGGTGGCGGACCCGGGGCCGATGGCCAGCACACCCCCGCCGGCCGGTCCGATGGCCAGCAGGTCGCCGTCGCGGGGGCCACCGAACGGCAGGGTGGCGTCGGCGGGCACCAGCCGCAGCGGTGAGGTGGTGAGCCGGTCCCCGGAGCGGACCGGCAGGGTGAGCCGGAACTGGGCGCCCTGCCCGGGAGCGCCCCACGCCTCCAGCCAGCCGCCGTGCAGCCGGGCGTCCTCCAGGCTGATCGACAGGCCCAGCCCCGTGCCGCCGGTCTGCCGGGCCCGGGACGGGTCGGCCCGCCAGAACCGGTTGAAGACCAGCTTCTCCTCGCCCGGCTTCAGCCCGACGCCGTGGTCGCGGACGGTGACCGCGACGGCGGTCTGGTCGACGCCGAGGGTGATCACCACCGGCTTCGCCTCGCCGTGCTCCACGGCGTTGCCGACCAGGTTGCGCAGCACCCGCTCGACCCGGCGCGGGTCCACCTCGGCGATGACCGGGGTGGTCGGCACGGCCAGCTCGATGGTGACGCCGACCCGTTCGGCCAGCCCGGCGAGGCGGTCGGCGACCCGGTGCACCACCGGCACCAGGTCGGTCGGCTCGGAGTCGAGCATGGCGAAGCCGGCGTCGAAGCGGCTGATCTCCAGCAGGTCGGTGAGCAGCTCCTCGAACCGGTCCAGCTCCGCCTGGAGCAGCTCGGCGCTGCGGGCCACCGCCGGGTCGAACTCGTCACGCTCGGCGAAGATCAGGTCGGCGGCCATCCGGACGGTGGTCAGCGGGGTCCGCAGCTCGTGCGAGACGTCGGAGGTGAACCGGCGTTGCAGGCGGGACATCTCCTCCAGGCGGAGGATCTGCCGTTGCAGGTTGGTCGCCATCTGGTTGAACGAGGCGGCGAGCAGGGCGAGGTCGTCCTCGCCGTCGACGACCATCCGCTGGTCGAGCAGGCCGGCGGAGAGCCGTTGGGCGGTGCGCGCGGCGACCCGGACGGGGGTCACCACCAACCGGGTGACCAGGGCGGCGAGCAGGCCCAGCAGCAGCACCAGGGCCACCCCGGTGGCCAGCACGGTGGCCCGCGCGTCGGCGGCGGTGGCGTCCTGCCGGTTGAGCGGGACGAGATAGTACAGCTCCAGCTGGCCGAAGCGGGTCGGCACCGGCGAGCCGTAGACCAGGTACTTCGTCCGTTCGCCGGCGAGTCGTCCGGTGCGGATCTGGTGGGCCACCTTGCCGTCGGCGACAGCGGCCCGCAGCTCCCGGCTGACCAGCGGGCGCACGTCCATCGCCGGCGAGGTACGGGTCTCGATGATGCCGGCGTAGTTGTCGGCGGTGATGGCGACCACCACCCCGCTGGTCTGCTGCGGGTCACCCCCGGCCAGGTAGTTGACCGTGCCCTCGATGGTGTCCTGGAGCTGCGCCTCCTGCGGCTGGCTGTAGAGGAAGAACTGCTTGGCCGAGTAGTCGCTGCCGTTGCGCAGCCGCAGCAGCACGTCGGTCTCGGCGTTGTCGAGCAGGATGCTGGTGATCTTGTCGGCGATGAGGTAGGCGAAGCCGCCGACCAGCAGGCTGGACACCACCAGCGTGATGGTCACCACCCGGACCTGCAACGACCGTCGCCAGGTCTGACGCAGGCCGGCGGTCACCCGCAGCGCGCGGCCCACCAGCACGCGCCGCAGGGCCCGCGCGGCGGGGCGCCAGCCGGCGGTGTGCTCGGGGGTGGGGGCGGGTGCACTGGTCACGGTGCAACCCAGGCTATCCGGTACCCGCCTTGTAGCCCACGCCCCGCACGGTCAGGATGATTTCCGGCCGCTCCGGATCCGGCTCGATCTTGGCGCGTAGCCGCTGCACGTGCACGTTGACCAGCCGGGTGTCCGCCGCGTGCCGGTAGCCCCAGACCTGCTCCAACAGGACCTCCCGGGTGAAGACCTGACGCGGCTTGCGGGCGAGCGCGACCAGCAGGTCGAACTCCAGCGGCGTCAGCTTCACCTCCTCGCCGTCGCGGCTGACGGTGTGCGCCGGCACGTCGATGGTGATCTGGTTGCCGGGCGGGCCGATGGTCAGCATCTCCGGTGCGACGTCCTCGCCCCGACGCAGCCGGGCCCGCATCCGGGCCACCAACTCCTTGGGCTTGAACGGCTTGACCACGTAGTCGTCGGCACCGGACTCCAGGCCGAGCACCACGTCGACGGTGTCGCTCTTGGCGGTCAGCATGACGATCGGCACGCCCGATTCGCCACGGATCGCCCGTGCCACGTCGATGCCGCTCATTCCAGGCAGCATCAGGTCGAGCAGCACGATATCGGGGCGACTGTCCCGGAACGCGGCCAACGCCCGTTCCCCGTCGGCGACGAAGGAGGGCAGGAAACCCTCGCTGCGCAGGACGATGCCGAGCATCTCGGCGAGCGCGGGGTCGTCGTCGACCACCAGTACCCGGGCTCTCATGGGGTTTATGTTTCCATCCCCGTTCAGTTGGTGGGATCGGCGTCTGGATGGCACGGTACTGCCGGACGAGGTGCCTCCGCACGTCCCACGCGCGATATCTCCCCCGATGACCGCATCGCGTGAGCCGCACGGTGGGTCCGCCCGGCCGGTCGTCCCGTGTCACCATGATCCCCGGGCAGGTCGCCGCCCGCCAGCCACCATCCGCAGGAGTACGCGTGCCCGACGTCGGCCCGACCGCCGTGCTTCCCCGGCGTCCGCTCACCGTCGGCGAACTGCTCGACTCCGCCGTCCTGCTGCTGCGCGACCAGGGCCGGGTGCTGGTCCCGCTGGGCGTCCTGCTCGCCGCCGGTGAACAACTGCTGCTGTATCCGCTGCGCCGGCTCGCCGACGCGCTGCCCCCGGTCTGGTGGAGCGACAGCGGGGTGTTCCCGCTGTGGTGGCAACTGCTCGCGGTGGGCGCCGCCGCCGAGGCGGTGATCGTCCTACTGCTCGGCAACCCGGCAGCGCGGGCGGCCGGCGCGGCGCTGCTCGGCCGCCGGGCCACGGTGGCGGAACTGCTCCGCCCGGCCGGTGCCCGCTGGGGCGTCACCCTGCTGCTCGCCCCGGCGGTGGGCCTGCTGATGCTGATCGCGGCGCTGCTCGGCCCGGCCTGGCTGGTCGGCTACGGGCTGCTCGGCTCGGTCGCCGCGGCGGTGGTGCTGGACCGGGTGCCCGGGGTGTCGGCGGTGCCCCGGGCGGCCCGCGTCGCGGTGCGGGGCCGGGCCGCCGCCGTCCGGCTGCTGGGCTACCTCGGCTGGTGGGTGCTGCGGGTCGGGCTGGCCCTCGGTCTCTTCTTCGGCGTCGAGTCGCTGCACCTGGTCGACCTGGCCGACCCGGGCGTGCGGATCGCCGCCACCATGCTCGCCTTCGGCGCGGTGAACAGCGTCGCCTACCCCGCCCTGGCCTGCCTGGACGCGGTGATCCACTTGGACGTCCGGATGCGCACCGAAGGGCTGGACATCCAGCTCGCCCGTACCCCCGCGGGGCTCGTCGCGGCTCACCTGCCGGCGGTCGGCAGGTGAGCCGGTGGTGGACGGAGGCCGTCGCCGCGCTCGGCGACGTGCTGCCGCTGCCGCTGGCGGCGCTGCTGGTGGTGCTGCTGGCCGGGGTGGTGGCGCTCGCCTGGTACCACTTCCCGGCCTGGGTGCCCCGCCGGCTGCCCCGGCTGCGGCTGCCCCGCCTGAGGATGCCCCGGTGGCGGCTGCCCCGGCGGCGACGCCGGACGGCCGACGGGCCGGGCGCGGTGGCGCTGCCCCGCCCCCGTACCGCCGACGACGACCTCCCGGCCGACGCCGCGCGCTCCCTGGCCGACCGGCTGGCGGCCGAGGGCCGGTACGCCGAAGCCGTCCGCGAGCGGCTGCGCGCCATGGTCCGCCGGCTGGTCGCGGTCGGCGCGGTGGCCCCCCGGGCCGGGATGACCGTCACCGAACTGACCGAAGCGGCGGCCCGCGCCCGGCCCCCGGTCGACCCGCCGCTGCGCGCCGCCGGGGCCATCTTCGCCGAGCTGTGGTACGCCCAGCGCCCGGCCGCCGCCGACCACGACCGGCGGATGCGGGAACTCGCCGACGACCTGGACCGGGCGCTGTCCGCCCCACCACCGGACGGGGGCACCCGGTGACCGGCCCCGCCGGCTGCGGGCGGCCCGCCACCGGCCGCGCCCGTGCGGCGACGCCGCCGCCGGCACCGGGTGCTCGTGCCGTTGGCGCTGGCCGCCGCCCTGCTCGCCGGCACGATCGCCGCCCACGAGCTGGACCAGCCCGACCCGGGAGACCCCGGCTTCCTCTCCCCGGTCGCCACCGACGACGACGGGGGCAGCCGCCTCGCCGACGCGCTGCGCGCCCGGGGGGTCACCGTCGCCCGGGAGACCGACCTGCTGCCGGCCCTGCTCGGCCTCGACCGTGGCCCGGCCACCCTCTTCGTCCCGGCGGCGGAGCTGCTGCACCCGGACACCCTCGGCGCGCTGGGCGAGCTGCCGGCCGGCCGACGACTCGTCCTCGTCGACCCGTCCCGCCGGGTGCTCGAATCCGCCGGCCTGCCGCTGGTGCCGACCGACCGCCGCTGGGCCACCCGGGCGGTCTCCCCGGAGACCGACGGCCGGCCCTGCGCGGTGCCCGAGGCGACCCGGGCCGGGGTCGCCGCCGCCGGACTCCAGCGGTACGCCGCCACGCCCGGCACGGCGGCCGCCCTCGACCGTTGCTACGCCGACGGCCTGGTCCGGCTGCCCGGCCGGGCCGAGGTGGTGGTGATCGGCGCCAGCGACCCGTTCCGCAACGACCGGATCGCCGAGCACGGCAACGAGGCGCTCGCCACCGGCCTGCTCGGCGTCCACGGGCGGGTGGTCTGGTTGGACCTGGACGGCCCGGCACCGGCGCCGACGTTCGGCCGGCCCGGCGGCACCGGCGAGCCCGCCTGGTCACCCACCCCCGGCGGGTCCACCGGATACGACGGCGACGGCAGCGGCGAGGCCGGCCCGGGAGGCCCCGGCACCGCCACCGGTGACGGCGACGGTTCGGGTGACGCCCCCGACGCGGCCGGTCCCCCACCACCTGACGACTATCCGCTGCTGGACGCCTTCCCGCCCTGGTTCTGGGCGCTGCTGCTCCAGCTCGCCCTGGTCGCCCTGCTGATCGTGCTGTGGCGGGCCCGCCGGCTCGGCCCGCCGGTGACCGAGCCGCGGCCCGTCGAGGTCCGCTCCGCCGAGACCGTGCTCGGTCGGGCCCGGCTCTACCAGCGGGCCCGCGCCCGGGGCCCGGCCGCCGCGACCCTGCGTACCGCCGCGTTGGGGCGGCTGCGCGGCCGGCTCGACCTGCCCGCGACGCTCGGGCCGGCGGAGGTGGCGGCCCGGGTGGCCGGGCCGGCCGGCGACAGCCCGGAGCAGATCCACGAGCTGCTCTTCGGCGCGGCCCCGCAGACCGACACCGAACTGCTGGAGCTGGCCCGGTCGCTGGACCGGCTGACCCGTACCGTGGCGGCAGCGCCCGGCCGTCCGACCGAAGGAGACCCCCGGTGACCCGACCCGCCACCACCGCCGAGCCCACGGCCGGTCCGGACGACGCCCGGGCCGCCCTGCACCGGCTGCGCACCGAGGTGGCCAAGGCGGTCGTCGGTCAGGACTCGGTGGTCACCGGCCTGGTGATCGCGCTGCTCTGCCGGGGCCACGTCCTGTTGGAGGGGGTGCCCGGGGTGGCGAAGACGCTGCTGATCCGTACCGTCGCCACCGCACTGGACCTGGACTCCAAGCGGGTCCAGTTCACCCCCGACCTGATGCCCGGTGACGTCACCGGTTCGTTGATCTTCGACCCGCGTACCGCCGCGTTCACCTTCCGGGAGGGGCCGGTCTTCACCAACCTGCTGCTCGCCGACGAGATCAACCGGACGCCGCCGAAGACCCAGTCGGCGCTGCTGGAGGTGATGGAGGAGCGCCAGGTGTCGGTCGAGGGCGCCCGCCGGCCGCTGCCGGACCCGTTCATCGTGGCCGCCACCCAGAACCCCGTCGAGTACGAGGGCACCTACCCGTTGCCCGAGGCGCAGCTCGATCGGTTCCTGCTCAAACTGACCGTGCCGCTGCCCAACCGGGACGAGGAGCTGGGGGTGCTGCGCGCCCACCACGCCGGCTTCGACCCACGTGATCTCGGTGCGGCCGGCGTACGCCCGGTGGCCGACGCCGCCGACCTCGCCGCCGCCCGGGAGGCCGTCGGTCGGGTGCACGTGGCCGAGCCGGTGCTCGCCTACATCGTGGACCTGTGCCGGGCCACCCGGGTCACCCCGGCGCTGGAGCTGGGCGCCTCACCCCGCGGGTCCACCGGGCTGCTCAGCACGGCGAAGGCGTGGGCCTGGCTGGCCGGCCGCGACCACGTCACCCCCGACGACGTGAAGGCCACCGCCCGGCCGACGCTGCGGCACCGGCTGCGGCTGCGTCCCGAGGTGGAGCTGGAGGGGGTCGGGGTCGACGCCGTGCTGGACACGGTGCTGGCCACCGTGCCGACCCCGCGATGACCTGGCGGGCGGCCGTCCTGCTGCTGGCGGGCGTGCCCACCCTGCCGTTCTGGCCGGATCCGGTGCCCGCCGTCGCCGTGATGACCGCCGTCGTGCTGCTGCTCACCGCCGTGGACTGGGCGCTCGCCGCCCCGCTGCACGGGCTCACCCTCGACCGGGAGGGCGACCGGGCCGTCCGGATCGGCCACCGGGCGACCGTCACGCTGCGCCTGGCCAACACCTCCGGCCGTAAGCTGCGCGCCCAGGTGCGCGACGGGTGGGTGCCGTCGGCGGGGGCCCGTCCGGACGTACCACCGGACCGGGTGTCCCGGGTCGGACCGGGCGGGGTGCTGGTGCTGCCCAACCGGCTCACCCCCACCCGGCGCGGCGACCGGCCGGCGGTGACGGTGACGGTGCGTTCGCTCGGGCCGCTCGGGTTGGCGTTCCGGCAGCGGGCCGGGCGGCCCGCCACCCCCGGCTGGACGCTGCGCGTGCTGCCCCGGTTCGACTCCCGGCGGCACCTGCCGGAGAAGCTGTCCCGGCTGCGGGTCATCGACGGCACCCAGGTCACCCGGGGCCGCGGCCAGGGCACCGAGTTCGACACCCTGCGTGAGTACGTGGTCGGCGACGACGTGCGCTCCATCGACTGGCGGGCCAGCGCCCGCCGCTCCGACGTGCTGGTCCGCACCTGGCGGCCGGAGCGCGACAGGCGGTTGGTGTGCGTGCTGGACACCGGCCGCACCTCGGCGGTGCGGGTCGGCGACGTACCCCGGCTGGACGCCGCCATCGACGCGGCGTTGCTGCTGACCGCGCTGGCCGCCCGGGCCGGGGACCGGGTCGACCTGCTGGCCGCCGACGCCACGATCCGGGCCACCGTCACCGGCACCGGACGGCGGGACCTGCTGCACCGGCTGGTCGACGCGCTCGCGCCGGTGCACCCGGCGCTGGTGGAGACCGACTTCGACCTGATCGTCGCGGAGATCCTGCGGCGGCACCGGCGGCGCAGCCTGGTGGTGCTGCTGACCGCGCTGGAGCCGGGCGCGCTCGCCGAGGGGCTGCTGCCGGTGCTGCCCCGGCTGGCCGCCCGGCACCGGGTGGTGGTGGCGGCCGTGCACGACCCGGTGCTCACCGCGTTGACCACCGGCCCGCCGGTACGCCCCGAGGACGCCTACGCCGCCGCGGCCGGCTGGCGGGCGCTCGCCGAGCGGGACCGGGTGCGCGCCGCCCTCGGCCGGTACGGCGTGACCGTGGTGGACGCCCCGGCGGACTGGCTCGCCCCGGCCCTGGCCGACACCTACCTCCGGCTCAAGGCCCTCGGTCAGCTCTGATCCGGGCAGGTCAGCGGGGTGGCCGGGAGGTGGGATGCCAGGCCCGGGCCGGGTCGGTGCTGGGCCAGAGTTCGGCGAGCCACGGGTCGACCCGTTCGGCAGGGGCCCGTTCGGCGGCGACCGCCCGCCGGCCGAGCAGCACCACGTAGGCGAAGAAGCCCAGCCAGACCGTCGCGCCGACGCCGACCCGCAGCGCCACCGGCACCGGTGCCGGGGTGACGAACGCCTCCAGCAGCGCGGAGACCGCGAACAGCCCGACCAGGCCCACCGCCACCAGGATCGCCGACCGGCCCGCCTCGGCGACCGACCGGCCCCGGCCCAGGTGCTCCGGCGGCGAGATCCACGCCCAGGCGGTACGCAGCCCGACCCCGGCGGCGACGAAGACCCCGGTCAGCTCCAGCAGCCCGTGCGGGGTGATCAGTCCGAAGAAGACGTCGGAGCGGCCGTAGGAGACCATCACGCCGCCCACCACCCCGATGTTCAGCGCGTTCTGCCACAGCAGGTAGAGCACCGGCACGACGAGCACCCCCGCGGCGAGGCACTGGGCGGCGATCCAGGCGTTGTGGGTCCACAGGTGGAAGGCGAAGGTCGGGGCGGAGAACTCGGTGTAGTAGCCGGCGAAGCCGGAGTCGACGAGGTCGGCGGCGGCGTCCGGGCCGATGAACGCGGCGGCGGTGCCCGGGTTGCCGGCGACGTACCAGATGAGGAAGCCGCTGAGCAGGCTGAACCCGGTCGCCACCGCGCACCACCACGGCCAGGCCCGGTAGACCGCGGCGGGGAACCCGACGGTGAGGAACCGCCCGAGGGCCGACCAGGAGGCCCGCTGCCGGCCGGTGATCCGGGCCCGCGCCCGCAGCACGAGCTGGGAGAGCCGGCTGGCCAGGGCCGGGTCGGGTGCCCGGCTGCGCAGCGCCGACAGGTGGGTGGCGGTGCGCTGGTAGAGGACGATCATCTCGTCGATCTCGTCGACGTCGAGCCGGCGACGGTCGCAGAGCAGCTCCAGCCGTCGCCACTCGTGGCCGTGCTCGGCGACGTACGCGTCGAGATCCACTGGTCCTCCCCCGTCCCGCGACCATAGTGTTCACTGTCCGGGTGAGCGCGCAACCACCGGTGCCGTCCGGCACCGTCCCGACCGGCGTCGACCCGGCGGGGCACTGGGCGGACGCGGGTCTGGTCAGCGGCGAGGCCGTCGCGCTGGACGTCCGGGCGGCACGGCTCGGCTCCCGGGTGTTGGCGCTGCTGATCGACATCGCCGGTCAACTGTTCTGCGCGGCGTTGCTGGCCCTGACGTTGACCCCGCTGGTGCTGATCGTGCTCCCCGACCAGGTGGTGGACCGGGCCCTCACCGGCGCGTTGGAGACCCTCGGCCTGGTGCTGGTGGTGGTCGGCTATCCGGTGCTCTGGGAACGCCTCAACCATGGCCGGACGCCCGGCAAGCTCGCCGTGGGGCTGCGGGTGGTCAGCGCCGACGGCGGCCCGGTGCAGTGGCGTCAGTCGCTGACCCGGGCGCTGGTCGGCGCGGCCGTGGAGTGGCCTGGGCTGGTGCTGCCGCTGCTGAGCTGGGTGGCCGGGGCGACGGTGATGCTGACCGACCCGCGTGGCCGACGGCTGGGTGACCTGGTGGCCGGCACGATGGTCGTGCACACCCGCACCACGCACCCCTGGCGGCCGGCCCCGGCGATCGTCGCGCCGCTGGTCGGCTGGGCCACCACCCTGGACCTGACCCGGCTGGACGATGCACTGGCCCTGGCGGTGCGGCAGTACCTGACCCGGGGGCAGCAGATCGTCGAGCCGTACCGCAGCCGGCTGGCCCGGGAGCTGTGGCGCGAGGTGGCGGCGGTGACCGCACCGGTACCGCCGCCCGGCGTACCGGAGCCGTTGCTGTTGGCGGCGGTGCTGGCCGAACGCAACAGGCGCGGCTCGCTGCGGCTGCGCCACCAGCGGGCGCTCACCGCCTCCCTCTGGCCCGACCCGGTCCCGGCCACCCCTGCCGTCGTCGCGCCGGCCGCCGCCGACCCACCGGCCCCGGCCGGGGTACGGCCGGCCGGGCCGGTGCTCCGGTCGGCGTCGCCGGACCGCTCGGCCTGACCGGTACGCCGCTCAGCCGAACAGGGTGCGGCCCCACCAGTCGGCGGCGTCGCGGACCCCGGGCGGGCAGGCGAACAGCCCGCTGGAGACGTGCCGCAGGTACTCGTTCATCGCGTCGTTGCGGGCCAGCCGGGTCTGGATCGGCACGAACTGCCGGCGCGGGTCCCGCTGGTAGGCCATGAAGAACAGCCCGGCGTCGAGCCGGCCCAACCCGTCCGACCCGTCGACGTAGTTGTAGCCCCGGCGCAGCAGCCGGGCACCGTCGTTCTGCGTGGGGTGGGCGAGGCGCACGTGCGAGTCCACGGCGATCACCGGCTGGCCGTCGTCGCCCTTCGCGGCGAAGTCCGGCTCGTCGAACTCGTCGCGGCGGCCCAGCGGCGCGCCACTGCCCTTGGTCCGGCCGACGATCTGCTCCTGCTCGGTCAGCGAACTGCGGTCCCAGGTCTCGATCTGCATCCGGATCTTGCGGGTGACCAGGTAGGACCCGCCGGTCATCCAGTCCGCGCCGTCCTCCGGCTGGGCCCAGAGCTGCTCGCGCAGCAGCCCGGCGTCCTCGGCCTTGAGGTTGGCGGTGCCGTCCTTGAAGCCGAAGAGGTTACGCGGGGTCGCCTGGTCCCGCGACGTCGACGAGGTACGCCCGAAGCCGAGCTGCGACCAGCGGACGCTGACCACGCCCATCCCGATCCGGGCCAGGTTACGGATGGCGTGCACGGCCACCTGCGGGTCGTTGGCGCACGCCTGCACGCACAGGTCGCCGCCGGAGATCTCCGGGCGCAACGCGTCCCCGGCGAAGTGCGGCAGGTCGGCCAGCGCGGCGGGGCGGCGGCCGGCGATGCCGAACCGGTCCCGGCCCTGCGCGTCGCGGAACAGCGTCGCGCCGAAGCCGACGGTCAGGGTGAGCTGCGACGGGGGCAGGCCCAGCGCCTCGCCGGTGTCGTCCGGCGGGGCCTCCGGCATGCCGCCGACGGCACCGATCACCCCGGCGTCCTTTCCGCCGGTCATCCGGGCGGCGGCGGCCGTCCACTCCTGGAGCATCGCGACCAGCCGGTCCCGGTCCTTGGTGATCACGTCGAAGGCGACGAAGTGCAGCCGGTCCTGCGCCGGGGTGGTGATTCCGGCCTGGTGTTCACCGTGGAACGGCACCGCACCGGCGGCCCCGTCGTACGCGGCGGCCCGGTCGCCGTCGCGGGTCAGCGCGCCCGCTCCGGCGGCCACCCCGGCCACCCCGGCGACCCCGACCCCGGCGAGGGTGATCGCCCGCCGCCGGGACAGCCGGCGGCGTCCCCGGCCGGCGGTGCTGCTCTGCTCGCTCATCGACTCTCCTGGGAGGGACCGGCCGCCGTACGACGACCGTGCTGACCCGTCGTCACCGGGCGACGGCGGCGGCGACCTTGCTGACCGGCTCGGCGAGGGCGTTGATGCTGTCCGACAGCTCCTTGAGGTCGGTCTTGCTCAGCTGGGTGTGCAGCTTCCAGCCGTCGCCGTCGCGGTGCTTGCCGAGCGCCGCCTCCACGTTGGCGAACTCCTTGTCGAGCTGGGCGACCAGCTCGGGGGCGCGCTGCTCCAGCGCCGGCCGCAGTGCGGCGACGGCGGCCTTGGAGCCCTCCAGGTTGGCGTTGAAGTCCCAGAGGTCGGTGTGCGAGTACCGCTCCTCCTCGCCGGTGATCTTGCCGCTGGCCACCTCGTCGAGCAGAGCCTTGGCACCGTTGGCGAGCTGGAGCGGGGTGAGCTTCTCGGCGTTGGCCCGGGTCACGATCTCCTTGACGTCGGCCAGCAGCCGGTCGGCGATCGGGCCGTCCTTACTGATGTCCCCGGTGGTCCAGAGGTCCTTCTCGATCCGGTGGAAGCCGGTGAACTCCATGCCCTCCTCGATGACCTCCTCCCGACCGTCGATCTTCGGGTCGAGGTCGCCGAAGCTCTCCGCGACCGGCTCGATCCGCTCCCAGTAGGTGCGGGCCACCGGGTACAGGGCCTTGGCCTTCGGCACGTCGCCGGCCTTGACGGCGGTGACGAACTCCTCGGTCTTCGTCAGCAGGGCGGCGGTCTGGCTGGTCACGTACCGCTGGTAGCTGGCGGTGGCCTCGGTCAGCGCGGCGTCCGGGGCCACGGTCGCGGCGGTGCCGCTGACCTTCAGCGCGCCCCGGATGCCCCGGCCGCTCATCCCGGGCTTGCAGGCCGTCTCGTACGTCCCCGCCGGCAGCTCCACCCGCAGTTCCCGGCTCAGCCCCGGGGCGATGTTCTCCACCTCGCCCATCACCCGGTCACCGGCGGCGTAGACGTAGAACTCGTTGACCTTGCTGCCGGAGTTGGTCACGGTGAAGGTGGCCTGGCCGGCGTCCAGTTCGGTGACGTCGACCTCGCACACGCTGTCGGTGGCCTTCACCTTGACCGTGTTGCCGGCGCCGGCGTCCCGCTGGTCGTCCTTGCCACCGCAGGCGGTGACACCGGTGACGGCGAGTGCGCCGACGGCGGCGAGCACCAGGAAACGGGTGGTACGCATCGTTGCTTGTCTCCTTGCAGAGGGCGGTGGATCAGGCGCGCCGCGACCCGGCCGGCTGCGCGGTGGCGGGGCCGTCCTGCGCGGCGGTGGCGTCGCCGTCGACGGCGGTGGCCTCGGGGTCGTCGACGGCGGTGGACGTGGGGCCGTCGACGGCGGTGGCCTCGGGGTCGTCGACGGCGGTGGTCGTGGGGCCGTCGGTGCCGGTGGCCTTGGGGTCAGCGGCGGTGGTCGTGGGGCCGTCGGCGGCGGTGGTGGGGGCCGGGGCAGGCTTCGCCGGGGCGGCCGGTCGGCGCAGGAACAGCACCAGCACCGGTACGGCGTACGCGACCCAGGCGAGCATCTCCAACACGCTCGGCGCGGCGGTGACGTTGAACATCCCGGCCAGCAGGGCGGCGTACCAGGTGTTCGGATCGAGCACGCCGGTGATGTCGAAGGCCAGGTCGTTCAGGCCGGGCAGCACCCCGGCCTCCTGGAAGTCGTGCACGCCGTACTTGAGGATGCCGGCGGCGACCAGGATCAGCAGCGCGCCCGTCCAGGTGAAGAACGTGGACAGGTTGATCCGCACGGCGCTGCGGTAGAGCAGGAAGCCGATCCCGACGGCGGTGGCGATGCCGCCGACCAGGGCCAGCAGCGGCCCGGAGCCGGTGCCGCCGGTCGCGCTCTGCGCCGCCGAGTAGAAGATCAGCGCAGTCTCCAGGCCCTCCCGGACCACCGCGAGGAAGGCCATCCCGGCCACCGCGAGCGAACCGACCGCGAGTGCCTCGCTCAGCTTGCCGCGCAGCTCACCGGCGATGGTCCGGGCGGCCCGACGCATCCAGAAGATCATCCAGGTCACGAAGACCACGGCGGCGACGGAGGTGACGGCCTCGAACAGCTCCCGGTCCTCGGAGCGGGCCAGCAGCGAGGTCGAGGTGTACTCGATCAGCCAGCCGAACAGGACCGAGAGCGCCACGGCGAGCCCGACGCCGGCCCACACCTGCGGCAGCCGGTCCCGGCGCTGCGACTTGACCAGGAAGGCCACCAGGATGCTGACGACGAGCGTCGCCTCCAGGCCCTCCCGCAGGCCGATCAGGTACGTGGCGAACATCGGTGCTCCGTGTCGTGGTAAGGCTTGCCTCAGGCAACTTAGGGCAGCCATACCTTCCTCCTGATCGGGGCTTCCGTCAAGTCGTTCCTGACAGCTTCACCCTGGTCGGAAGGGTCGGCCGGACCCGTCGCCAGGGGGTGCCGACCCGCCGCCCGACGTGGCAGGATGCGACATACCCCCAGGACAGGACGCCCCGTGGACGACGCGCCCCGCAGCCCCACCCTCCGCCCCGCGGACACCCCCGCACCAGGGACTTCCGGCCCGTGTGCGCTACACCACCGTCGGTCGGGCGGGCACCGGTGAGGGGCTTCGGCCCGTGGCTGGCCGTCCTCGCGCTGGTGATCGTCCTCAACGCCCTGCGGCTGCGCCCGCTGGCCGTGGCCGTCTCCCTGGCCTGGCTCGCCTGGTGCGTGTGGACCTGGGTCCGCCCGACCCGCCGCGGCCCCGGCCCGTCCTGACCCGGCCGCCCCAGCTCCGGCTGCCCTGATCCCGCCGGCTCCGGCCCGACCCGCAGACGCAGGAGGGGGTCGGGCACGTCGTGGCCGACCCCCTCCTGCGTACGGGTTGCTCAGTAGCGGTAGTGCTCCGGCTTGAACGGGCCCTCGGGCGAGACGCCGAGGTAGGCGGCCTGCTCCTTGGTCAGCTCGGTCAGCCGGGCGCCGAGCGCGTCCAGGTGCAGCCGCGCCACCTTCTCGTCGAGGTGCTTGGGCAGCACGTAGACGCCGACCGGGTACTCGTCGGTCTTGGTGTACAGCTCGATCTGGGCGATCGTCTGGTTGGCGAACGAGTTCGACATCACGAAGCTCGGGTGGCCGGTGGCGTTGCCCAGGTTCAGCAGGCGGCCCTCGGAGAGCACGATGATCGCGTGGCCGTCGTCGAAGCGCCACACGTCGACCTGCGGCTTGATGTTCTCCCGGGTGACGTCCGAGCGCTTCGCCAGGCCGGCCATGTCGATCTCGTTGTCGAAGTGGCCGATGTTGCCGACGATGGCCTGGTGCTTCATCCGGGCCATGTGCTCGTTGGTGATGACGTCGAAGCAGCCGGTGGCGGTGATGAAGATGTCGGCCTGCTCGACCACGTCCTCCAGGGTGGCGACCTGGTAGCCGTCCATCGCCGCCTGGAGCGCGCAGATCGGGTCGACCTCGGTCACCACGACCCGGGCGCCCTGGCCGCGCAGCGACTCGGCGCAGCCCTTGCCCACGTCGCCGTAGCCGAG